>NZ_JAGKRI010000276.1:0-385 GCF_017939255.1 Aeromonas sp. Prich7-2 | reverse complement strand
CACTGATTGCCTTTCTTGGTCTGATGCATCTGCGGATCGCGTTGCTGCTCTTTGTTCTTGGTCGAGCTGGGAGCCTCAATGATGGTGGCATCGACCAAGGTGCCTTGAGTCATCATGACGCCTGCTTCGGCCAGCCAGCGATTGATAGTCTTGAACAATTGGCGGGCCAGTTGATGCTGCTCCAGCAGGTGGCGGAAATTCATGATGGTGGTGCGGTCCGGCAAGGCGCTATCCAGGGATAATACCAATCGGATTAAACATTAGGTCAGTTTTATCCAATCTCGGCTACAAAGTGACATCACCCGCTCCACATCGGCAATAAAGTGCTTCCAGGCCGATGTGCAGGCATCAAGGATGTCGTCGTAATCCTTGAAGCTGCGATTAG
>NZ_JAGKRI010000275.1:0-487 GCF_017939255.1 Aeromonas sp. Prich7-2 | reverse complement strand
TGTATCGGCACGACCCAGGCCGCACTGCCAGACAACGTCAGCAGCAGCCAGATGGGGGCCAATCTGCTCAGCTACATCGCGCTGCAAAGCGGCCAGTTTCACCAGAGCGTCAGCCAGATACAGCAGCAGCTCAAACAGCATTTCGGCCTGAGTTTTAGCCGGGGCGCCATCAGTGAGGCGCAGGGGCGGGTGAGTGCCATGCTCACCCCGACCTACCAGGCCATCAAGCAGCAGGTGCAGACGGCCACCCACGTTCATGCCGATGAGACCCGGCATCAGCGGGGTGGAGAGCGCCGCTGGATGTGGCTGGCGCTGAGCAAGATAGCCGTCTGCTTCATGACGGCCTATGGCCGTGGTCAGGAGGCGGCCAAGCGGCTGCTGGGCGCCGAGTTTGACGGGGTGCTGGTGACCGACCAGTACGCCGGCTACCGGTTTATCGACGCCGACCAGCGGCAACTGTGCTGGGCCCACGTGGCCCGCAATCTCG
>NZ_JAGKRI010000274.1:0-293 GCF_017939255.1 Aeromonas sp. Prich7-2 | reverse complement strand
CCGAAATGCTGTTTGAGCTGCTGCTGTATCTGGCTGACGCTCTGGTGAAACTGGCCGCTTTGCAGCGCGATGTAGCTGAGCAGATTGGCCCCCATCTGGCTGCTGCTGACGTTGTCTGGCAGTGCGGCCTGGGTCGTGCCGATACACCGTGAGCAGGTCGCACGATACAGTTGGTGTTCGGTGACGAGATAGCTCACCTCGGGCAGCTCGAACACCTGATGAACCTGATAGGGTTTGGCATGGGCCACCATGTCCCCGCCACAGCAAGCGCAATCGGCGGCAGGGTAATGCGG
>NZ_JAGKRI010000038.1:0-65830 GCF_017939255.1 Aeromonas sp. Prich7-2 | reverse complement strand
ATGAAACCATCACGCGCAATCATCAATGCAGAGGGATGGCAAACCTGCTGGCCCGAGTGAAACACTTCATGGATACCGTGTCTCCTTTCCCGGGGAATGGCTATGGCACAGCGAAGGTGTAGCACTATTGGGATCAGTTATTTAGGCCCATAGCGAGCTTGGCGTCCCTTCGGTTGAGGCCTCTGCCGCCAAACACTGGATAGACAGATAGGATGTCGTAAAAAGGGGTCAGGCGAAAACGCCCTTCCGGTTCGATAAACACCGAGAAATTCTTGGCATGGCCATCGGTTGCCGCCAGCAACCAGAACAGCACCTGAGATTTCATGAACAGGTAGCGATCCTGTTCTGGCGTAGTAGAGCCCAGCAGGATTGTCATGATGTCAGTGATCCCCGGGCCTCCATGGCTCTCGTACTTCCGTGCTGACGGAACATTCAATACCTGACAGAAATCTTCTTGGGGAAGGCGCATGATCCAACAGCGATCTGCTGCGTAACGTCTGTCGAAGCGTTCCACAGCAAGAGCTTTGACTTGGCCAACCTGCATCATGAAGCAGTGAGGTACGGGTAGAGCAAACTCCTTGGCAATCAGAGTGCAGAGATATTCGTTTTCTACGCTCTGGGAGAGGTCTATCGAGTAGGAGTGGCTTTCAATCTTGCCGATGGGGAGTTTGATAATGTGGGTTGTCGGTGTTGCGTTGAGTGGCAAGCACCAACGGCCATCGAGATAGAGCAGCGCTGTTTTTTCCTGTGCTCCGGCGATGGAGATCCGGAACTCCTCTTGCTCCCTGACCATACCCAAAGGGATTCCTGATTTGTAGCTGGTCAGGATCTGTTCCAGCTCGTCATCGGAAAGGGCCTTGTAGTCGATTCGCCTGACATCTGGAACATCGTACCCTTCGGTAACCAGCTGTAATGCCCCTACGCTATCCTGGCCAATGCAACTGAGCAGATCAAAGGGCTGGGTTGATACCGCCTGATAGCGTGCAACAACCCTGTTCCTCACCTCCGGATTATCTGGCAGCAGGTTGTCGAAGAAGTTATAGGCTTCATCACCTCTATACGCTTGATGGCGCAATGGCATGGAGAGCGAGATAGGACGGCAACCCGGTTGTGCCAGCCATGACTCATGGTACTGAAAATGATGGGCACCGCTGGTTGCTTTGGCGAATGTGCCCACCCGATAGCCATTCATGTAGACAGCCAGATTGGCCATTACCACTCCTCCTTCCAGCCCGATGCCGGACTATCGGGTGACTGATTTCGGGGCTGGATATCGAGCGACAGCTCGAGCGCTGCGAGGATCTTGAACAGGGTCTCCAGCTTGGTGGACTCAGGGTTGAGCTCGAAGCTGGAGACTGTGTCTTGCCTAATTCCCACTTTCTCGGCCACTTTGCCTTGAGAGAGCTTTTGAGAAAGCCTGGCATCCTTGATACAGGCGCTCAGCTGCTTAGCGCTGGTTACTTTCATGATTCGACAACCTGGTAGCGTGCCTTCTTCCAATTTACACGCTATGGCAGGTATATCAATATTTACCTGTTATAGACGGTAAGTATCATTTACACGCCATAGGCGGTATCTAACATTTATCCCCTATAGCGGGTAAGAGAACAGCAAACGGGGGGAGATGATGTCGAAGTTTCAATCAATATGGGCAGCCAACCAGTCGAGACCTTGCTCTGCAAACATAAACAGTTGGTCGCTATAGCCAGGAGTAATCACACTGAGAATTATCTCGGGGGTCAATATTCAGATAGTCGTGCACCAGCGTATTGCGAAGGCCAATGAGCTTGCTCCAACAGATCAGAGTGTCGGGGCATAGCTCACCACGTAGGACAAGGAACTCGAATGCCTGATAGGCATCCTGTGGGGTATGGCCTGCCAGCGTTTTGGCCCAGTGTTTTGCCACGCCAATACTCGCTTCGATAGAAACCTGCAGGATTCGCTCGGCGGTGCGGTACTCCAGATTGGAAAGGGTGCGCAGCGCCAGAATTGCCCGGATCTCTGACAGCTCGGCCTGGTAGCGCGACAAGCTGGTGCGCAAAGCGCCGATTGAATCGCCCCCAGTTCCCTAGACACCTCACAGCCTTAAAATGAGGCAACTATTGGAGGTGTTATGACCCGTCAGCGTTATCCAGAAACATTCAAAATCGAAGCCGTTAAACAAATCACCGAGCGCGGGCGGCCGGTGGCTGACGTTGCACGTGCCATCGGGGTATCCAGCCACAGCCTGTATGCATGGCTCAAGCAGTACGGTAAGCCTGCTGACCAGCAGATAGAAGAGTCTGCCTTGCAAGCCGAGATCCGCCGCCTGAAAACTGAACTGCGCCAGGTCACCGAGGAGCGCAATATTCTAAAGGAGGCCGCCGCGTACTTTGCCAGCGAGTCAAGGAAAGGTACGCGTTCATAACCTCCCGACTCGACCGGTACAGTGTCGTTACCCTGTGCCAGACCCTGGGGGTTCACCGAAGTGGCTTCTACGCGTGGTTGAAACAGCCCACATCGCCACGACAGCAGGAGGACGAACGACTGACCGGATTGGTCAAGCAATCCTGGCTGGAAAGTGGTGCTGTCTACGGTTATCGCAAGATCCATCGCGACTTTCGTGGCGCAGGGGAAGCCTGCGGCAAGCACCGTGTGGCCAAATTAATGAAGCGGGAGGGACTGCGTTCGCAAACGGGCTATCAACGCCGCAAGGGGCATTATGGAGGCAAGAGCACGCAAGCTGCCCCAAACACGCTGGCACGTCAGTTTAAGGTGCCAGCCCCCAACATCACCTGGGTGACTGACATTACCTACATTCGCACTCAAGAAGGGTGGCTGTACCTGGCGGTGGTGCTCGACCTGTTCTCTCGCCAGATCGTCGGCTGGGCGATGAAGTCACGCATGACGGCAGACTTGGCGGTTGATGCGTTATTGATGGCCGTCTGGCGGCGCAAACCCAAGCAGCCGGTACTGGTGCATTCGGATCAGGGCAGCCAGTTTACCGGTGGTGAATGGCAAGACTTTCTGAAGGCCCACAACCTGAGTTGCAGCATGAGCCGACGGGGTAACTGTCACGACAACGCGGTCGCCGAGAGCTTCTTTCAGTTGCTCAAACGGGAGCGGATCAAGCGCAGGATTTACGCGACAAGAGACGAAGCCCGCAGCGATGTGTTTGATTATATCGAGATGTTTTACAACCCAATCAGGCGTCATGGTTCCAATGATGGGCTGTCGCCGGTAGAGTTTGAAAGGCAGTTTATTTTTCAGCAACAAAGTGTCTAGAAAACCAGGGGCGCTTCACTCGAAGAAGCTGGCCTTGTAGGCATTCGAGAAATCCAGATGGTGTTTACCAGTCTCGTACTCGAAGAGTCGCTTGGCGCGGATGGCTTCGGCTGCTCGCTGGGTTTCTTTGTTGTGGAGCCGCTGTGCTGGGGTACGCGGCTTGTCGTACAGGAAGAGATCCAGGGTCTCTCTGCTGCGTTTGTGCTTGCGGATGCCCGTGGTTTGGTCAAGGTAGGAGCCGGCGTAGTAGGTTAAGCGCAGAGCGCGCTTGCCTTCGGCGTCCGGTGCGCGGTATTCGATGCTGATCTTCATAAGTGTCCCCCAAAAGTACCCCAAGAGGTTACTTTGGGGTACTCTCGGGGTAAATTCTCACGAAACAAGATCAGGAAAGAATAGCCAGTAAAAAACAAAGTCCAATATTTACAATGTCTTATGTTCTCACTGGCTGCTTTTTATTGCTGATTTTTCACCACATTACTTGCCGATGCAGAAGCTGGAGAAGATGCGGCCCAGCAGATCGTCGGAGCTGAACTCGCCCGTGATTTCGGACAGGGACTCCTGGGCCAGGCGCAGCTCCTCGGCCACCAGTTCGCCAGCCACATAGACCTCAAGCTGCTCCCTGGCTACCAGCAGCCGCTCGGCTGCGCGCTCCAGTGCGTCCAGGTGGCGGCGGCGGGCCATGAAGCCCCCCTCGGTATTGCCCTGGAAGCCCATGCAGGCCTTGAGGTGCTCGCGCAGGGCGGGCAGCCCCAGCTCGGTCTTGGCGGAGATGCGATAGACGGCGTGGCCCTGCTCCTGGCTCGGTGCCAGATCCTCGCCGGTCAGGTCCGCCTTGTTGCGCACCACGGTGAGGCCGATGTTTTTTGGCAACCGATCAACGAATTCCGGCCAGATGTCGTGGGGATCGACGGCATCCGTGGTGGTGCCGTCCACCATGAACAGCACCCGGTCGGCCTGTTCGATCTCGGCCCAGGCACGCTCGATGCCGATCTGTTCCACCTTGTCCTGGGTATCGCGCAGGCCCGCGGTGTCGATGATGTGCAGCGGCATGCCATCCAGATGGATGTGCTCGCGCAGCACGTCGCGGGTGGTACCGGCGATCTCGGTGACGATGGCGGACTCGCGGCCTGCGAGGGCGTTGAGCAGGCTCGATTTACCGGCGTTGGGGCGACCGGCGATCACCACCTTCATCCCCTCTCGCAGCAGGGCACCCTGCTTGGCCTCGCCGCGCACGTCGTCCAGCTCGGACATGATGGCGTAGAGGTCACCCGCCACCTTGCCGTCGGAGAGAAAGTCGATCTCTTCATCCGGGAAGTCGATGGCCGCTTCCACATAGATGCGCAGCCGGGTGAGGCTCTCCACCAACTGCTGAACCTTGCCGGAGAACTGCCCCTGGAGGGAGTGCATGGCGCTGCGGGCGGCCTGCTCGCTGGAGGCTTCGATGAGATCGGCGATGGCCTCGGCCTGGGCCAGATCCAGCTTGTCGTTGAGGAAGGCGCGCTCGCTGAATTCGCCCGGGCGGGCGGGGCGGATGCCGTCGATCTGCAGGATGCGGCGGATCAGCATGTCGAGAATGACGGGGCCGCCATGGCCCTGCAGCTCCAGTACGTCTTCGCCGGTGAAGCTGTTGGGGGCCTTGAACAGCAGGGCTATGCCCTGATCCAGCGCCTGGCCCTGCTCGTCCCTGAACGGCAGATATTCGGCATAACGCACCCTGGGGAGCTTGCCGAGCACTATCTCGGCGACCCGCTCGGCGGCAGGGCCGGAGACGCGGACTATGCCGACGCCGCCACGGCCGGGGGCGGTGGCCTGGGCCACGATGGTATCTGTTGTCATCTTGCTTGACTCGCTGGTTGGCTGAATGAGTAAGAGGGTGGGGGACATTGTAATAAAAAAGGCGGCCCGAAGGCCGCCTCTTTTGTCATCAGGAAAGATGGGCTGCGCATCAGTTGCGTGAGTGCAGGCCTTTCTTCTCCAGCTGACGATAGATGATGGTCTGCTGGATGATGGAGATGACGTTGCTCACCAGCCAGTACAGAGTCAGACCTGCCGGGAACCAGAGGAACATGAAGGTGAAGATGATCGGCATGAACTGCATCACCTTCTGCTGCATCGGGTCCGTGATGGTGGTCGGGCTCATCTTCTGCAGATACCACATGGAGGCACCCATGAGGATTGGCAGCACGAAGAAGGGGTCCTTCACCGACAGGTCGGTGATCCACAGGGCGAACGGCGCGTGGCGCAGCTCGACAGACTCCATCAGTGCCCAGTAGAGGGCGATGAAGATGGGCATCTGTACCAGGATGGGCAGGCAGCCGCCCAGCGGGTTGACCTTCTCCTTCTTGTACAGCTCCATCATGCCCTGGGACATCTTCTGGCGATCGTCACCGAAGCGTTCCTTGAGCGCAGCCAGCTTGGGCTGGAGCATGCGCATCTTGGCCATGGAGGTGTACTGGGCCTTGGTCAGCGGGAACATGATGCCGCGCACCAGCAGGGTCAGCATGATAATGGCCAGACCCCAGTTCTGGACGAAACCGTGGAACACGGTCAGCAGCCAGTGCAGCGGTTGGGCGATGAACCAGAGCCAGCCGTAGTCGACAGTCAGATCCAGGTGGTTTGCCACCTTGGCCATCTGATCCTGTAGCTTGGGACCGATCCACAGCTTGCCGCTCACTTCGGCCTGCTGGCCGGCAGCGACGTCAACCAGCGGCGCCTTGTAGCCGATGATGGCCTGGTCCTTGCCCGGGATCACGCGGCTGTAGAAGCTGTTGGTGTCGTTGGCATTCGGGGCCCAGGCAGAGACGAAGTAGTGCTGCAGCATGGCGACCCAACCACCCTGGGTGGTCTTGTTCAGGTCGGCATCCTTCATCTCGTCAAAGGTGTACTTCTTGTAGCGGGAGTCTTCGCTGGAGAAGGCACCACCACGGTAGGCACTGGCCACCATGGCATGACCTTCCTGATCCTTCGGCGTGGTCATGGTCTGCTTCAGCTGACCGTAGAACTGTACCTGGACCGGCTCGGCAGACTTGTTGTCGATCTTGTAGTCGACGCCCACGGCGTAATCACCGCGCTTGAGCACGAACTCCTTGGTGAAGACCACGCCCTTGCTGTCGGTCCAGGTCATCGGAACGACGACTTGATCCTGACCATCGGCCAGCTGATAGCTGGTCTGGGCGGCTTCATAGGTGGGACGACCCTGGGCCTGGCTGTCCGGACCATTGCGACCGACCAGACCGCTCTGGGCCACATAGAGGTGGGCAGGTTGGCTGGTCAGCAGGGTGAACGGCTGTTCCTTGCCTTCTTCCAGCTTGTGGGCCAGCAGCTCGGCAGAGACGATGTCACCGCCCTGGGTGTCCAGGGTCAATTTGAGCACGTCGGAGGAGACGGTGATCAGCTTGCGCGCGGCGTTACCATTTGCTTGCTCGGAAACCTGAGGAATATCACCGGTCTGACCGGCTTCAGGTACGAAATGTTCGGTTTGGGCCACGGTAGTCGGGGCCGGCTTCGGAGCCTTGTCGGACTCCCACTGTTGCCAGAGCAAGAAGCTCACGAACAGCAAACCGATCAGGAGTAAATTGCGTTGTGATTCCATAGTCTTCAGTTTCTTCGCTTTGGTTGCGGAACCGGGTCATAACCACCCTCGGATAAGGGATGGCATTTTAATAGACGTTTGCTGGCTAACCAAACGCCTTTTATGAAACCGTGAAGTCGGATTGCTTCTATCGCAAATTGGGAACAAGTCGGGGTGAAACGGCAGCGCGGCCCGAGCAGGGGACTAATGATTAGCTGATACAGGCGTATCAGTTTGATTGCTACCCATTGCAACGGCGTGACAGAGTGCGCCATAGCTTTTCCAGTAACTTGAACAGCGCTTCGTTGTCCATCTCCTTCACGCCACCCTTGGCGATCACGACGATGTCGATAGCGGGCAGATTGGCTTGATTGAGGCGAAAACTTTCCCGAACCACTCGTTTTACACGGTTGCGCCAGACGGCACGCTTGAGCGCCTTTTTGGGCACGGCGAGGCCAAGACGGGGGTGTTCGAGGGAGTTGGGGCAAGCAAGAAGCGTAATTTGCGGAGAAGCGGCCCGGACAGGCTCGGCGAAAACGCGTTTGAAGTGTTCGGGAGTTAACAGACGTAACTCCCGAGAGAAGGTGTGCTGGGTAGGCATTAGACTACCAGGCGGGCACGACCCTTGGCACGACGAGCGGCCAGAACTTTGCGGCCGTTGGCAGTAGCCATGCGAGCGCGGAAACCGTGAGAGCGCTTGCGCTTCAGGTTGGACGGTTGAAAAGTACGTTTCATGATTCGATTCCGTATTTCTGTACAGTTTTGATTGTCACACTTAGCCGACGCGCCAGCTATAGCGTGTGACGACTAGCAAAAGAGGCCGAATTCTAAACAGAGTTCAGCTTCTCGTCAATCCGCCGTTCCTTTCCATCTCGCCCCGTTCGTCGACCGAGCGGGATAATCTGGCAGGATCCGGAGGATCAAGGGCCCCGAATTATACTGGCAACCCGGGGTTAAACAAGGATCCCTCAAGAAAAAAGGCGGCCAGGCCGCCAAAGAGAGAGCTATTTAAGTACTTTGCGCAGGAACTCCCGGGTACGGGGATCCTGCGGATCGACCAATATCTGATCCGGCGGGCCCTGCTCCACGATCCGGCCTCCTTCCATGAAGATCACCCGATCGGCGACATCACGGGCAAACTCGATCTCGTGGGTCACCACCACCATGGTCTGGTGCTGGCGGGCGAGCTGCTTCATCAGGCCCAGCACCTCGTCGACCCATTCGGGATCGAGGGCGGAGGTGGGCTCGTCAAACAGGATCACCTTGGAGTGGGCCGCCATGGCCCGGCCGATGCCGACGCGCTGTTGCTGGCCGCCGGAGAGGGAGGCCGGGTAGGCATCCTGTTTCTCGGCGAGGCCGATGTCCTTGAGGATGCCCAGGGCAGTGGCACGAGCCTCCGCCTTCGGCTGCTTCCAGACGGTGATCAGCCCCTCGGCGATGTTGTCCAGCGCCGTCTTGTTGGCGAACAGGGCGTAGTTCTGGAACACGAAAGAGGCGCGTTTGCGCAGTTCGATGGCCTGCTGGTCGCTGGCCTTGGCCAGATCCACGGCGAGGTCATCGATGACGAGCCGCCCTGCATCCGGGGTTTCCAACAGGTTGAGGCAGCGCAGCAGAGTCGACTTGCCGGTACCGGAAGGACCGATGATGACGACAATCTCCCCCTTCTTTACCTCAAGATCGATGCCGTTGAGCACCTGATTTCCGTCATAGGCCTTGGAGAGACCCGTTAGGTTGATCATGACAGGCCTCCTTTAATAAGCACGGTTCAGCCGCACTTCCAGCAGATGCTGCAAGCGGGTGAAGAAGATGACCACCACCCAGTAGATCAGCGCCACCGCCATGAAGCTCTCGAAGAACTTGAAGGAGGAGGCCGCTTCCATCTGGGCCTTGCCCATGATCTCCGCCACTCCCAGGGTAAACGCCAGAGAGGTGCTCTTGATCATGTCGATGAAGTAGTTCATCAGCGATGGTGTCGCGATGCGGGCCGCCTGGGGCAGGATGATCCGCTGCATCGCCTGCAGCCGGCTCATGCCGATGCTGAGGGCGGCTTCCATCTGGCTCTTGTGGATGCCGAGAATGGCTGCCCGGATCGACTCGGCCATGTAGGCGGCAAAGTGCAGGGTCAGGCCGATGATGGCGGCGGTAAAGGCATCCATCCCCACGAAGATGGGGAAGAGCTGCGGCAGCCCGTAATAGAGCAGAAACAGCTGGACGAGCAGCGGTGTACCCCGGAAGAACGAGATATACAGCATCGCCAGCCAGTGAAGTGCGGGAACGCGAAACACCCGTACTATCGCCAGGATCAGCGACAGTACGAGTGCCAATACGAATCCCCACAGGGCCATTTCCATCGTGGTGCCCAGGTATTTGAGCAGGATGGGAAACAGCCCTAGCGTGTACTCGAGGTCAAATTCCATCATTTATTTGCTGGTGATGTCCGCTGCGAACCATTTTTCGGAGATTTTGGTCAGGGTGCCGTCTTTGCGCATGGCGGTGAGGGCATCGTCAACCTTTTTCAGCACTGCCTGCTTTTCCGGGGTCTTCAGGAAGGGCAGGGCGTTCTCGATGGTTTCGAACGGTGCACCGGCCTGTTGCAGCGGCAGCTTGGATTCCTTGATCAGCTGGGCGGTGGAGACGCGGTCCATCACGAAGGCGTCGATGCGGCCCAGGGCGACATCCTGCTCGAAGGCGGAGTCATAGGTACGGATATCGATCTTCTTGTTGGGGTCGTTCTTGCGCAGCAGCTCTTCGAAGTTGGAGCCCAGGTTGACGGCGACCTTCTTGCCTTCCAGGTCCTTGATGCCGTGGATGGTGTTGTTGCCCTTGCGGACCACGATCTGGGCACCGTCATAGACATAGGGCTGGGAGAAGGCGTACTTGGCCTTGCGCTCGTCGGTGATGGTGATCTGGTTGGAGATGGTGTCGACGCGGCCGGTTTCCAGCATGCCGAACAGGCCGGAGAAGCTGGCGGTCACGAACTCGACCTTGTAGCCGGTGCGCTCACCGATCTGGTTCCACATGTCCACCTCGAAGCCCTGCAGCTTGTCCTGCTTGACGAAGGTGAACGGGAAATATTTGCCGGACATGCCGACCTTGATGGTTTCCTGGGCGATGGCCTGGCCGGACAGGCTGGCCAGCAGAATGGCGGCGCCGGAAATCAGTTTGATGGTGGATTTCATGGGGATTCCTCTCTCTGTAGTGCTGTATTTTTAGTTGTATTCACGGGTTGGCGCTGATGTTATTGGAATAAAATATAAAAAAATAAATGATATTTGGTTATATAAAATAACTATGGTTGCAGCACGCCATTCTGTCCACATTGCCGATATCCGGCTGTGGGTAACTTTGGGGATGAAATGGGATCCTGGGGCGTTGGATCCTTGAAAGTCAAGGATCTTATTTGCTGGATCCGTGCGGCAGCAACTGGAGATCCGGCCACTAAAAACGTAGAATAGCCGGTCTTTACTTAATCAATTGACGGGAGTCTAGAGTGACTGCTTCGCTATGGCAGCAGTGCCTTAACCGGCTGCAAGATGAGTTGCCCTCGGCAGAATTCAGCATGTGGATCCGGCCGCTTCAAGCGGAGTTGAGTGACAATACTCTGACCCTGTATGCACCGAACCGCTTTGTTCTGGACTGGGTACGCGACAAGTACCTGCTCCGGGTCAACGGCATCATCAACGAGCTGTGCGGAGCCGACGCTCCCACCCTGCGTTTTGATATCGGCAATCGCCCTCATCCCGTCGCGGTCGCCAGGGTGCCGGCCCGTGGTGTCGATCCTGTGAATAACTCTCCCAAGAGCTGGGAGAACAAGGCCGAAGCCAAGCCCGAGCCGAATCACAAGAGCAACACCAACGTGAACTACACCTTCGAGAATTTCGTCGAGGGTAAGTCCAACCAGCTGGCCCGTGCGGCTGCCCGTCAGGTAGCAGACAATCCGGGTGGCGCCTACAACCCGCTGTTCCTCTACGGTGGCACCGGTCTGGGCAAGACCCACCTGCTGCACGCCGTTGGCAATGCCATCAAGGATCGCAAGAAAGACGCCAAGGTCATCTACATGCACTCCGAGCGGTTCGTGCAGGACATGGTGAAGGCGCTGCAGAATAACGCCATTGAAGAGTTCAAGCGTTATTACCGTAGCGTCGATGCCCTGCTCATCGATGACATCCAGTTCTTCGCGAACAAGGAGCGCTCCCAGGAGGAGTTCTTCCACACCTTCAACGCCCTGCTCGAAGGTAACCAGCAGATCATCCTGACCTCGGATCGCTATCCGAAGGAGATCAACGGGGTGGAGGATCGTCTCAAGTCCCGCTTCGGCTGGGGTCTGACGGTGGCGATCGAGCCGCCCGAGCTGGAGACCCGGGTTGCGATCCTGATGCGCAAGGCGGACGAGAACCAGATCCACCTGCCAGACGAAGTGGCCTTCTTCATCGCCAAGCGGCTTCGCTCCAACGTCCGTGAACTGGAAGGCGCCCTCAACCGGGTGATCGCCAACGCCAACTTCACCGGCCGCGCCATCAACATCGACTTCGTGCGCGAGGCGCTGCGCGATCTGCTGGCCTTGCAGGAGAAGCTGGTCACCATCGACAACATCCAGAAGACGGTGGCGGAGTACTACAAGATCAAGCTGGCGGATCTGCTCTCCAAGCGTCGCTCCCGTTCCGTTGCCCGCCCGCGCCAGCTGGCGATGGCGCTGGCCAAGGAGCTGACCAACCACAGCTTGCCTGAGATAGGGGATGCCTTTGGTGGCCGTGACCACACCACAGTTCTTCATGCCTGCCGCAAGATCGAGCAGCTGAAGGAAGAGAGTCACGACATCAAGGAAGACTATTCCAACCTGATCCGTACCCTTTCTTCCTGATAACGGAACGGAGTGCACAGATGCAGATTGCATGTTCCAGCCTGATCCGAACCCTTTCCTCCCAATAACAACGGAGAGCACAGATGCAGCTCGAAATTAGCCGTGAGGCCCTGTTACGTCCCCTGCAACTGGTGTCCGGTGCCCTGGGTGGCCGGCCGACCCTGCCCATCCTCGGCAACGTCCTGCTCGATGTCAGCAATGGCCTGCTGTCGCTGACCGGGACCGATCTCGAGGTGGAGATGATCGGACAGGTCTATCTCAACAGCGACAGCCAGGATGGCCGCACCACAGTGCCGGCGCGCAAGCTGCTGGACATCTGTCGCGGTCTGCCGGAGGGGGCGGAGATCCGCCTTAGCACTGAGGGAGAGCGCCTCATCATCCGTTCCGGCCGCTCCCGCTTCAACCTGTCGACCCTGCCGGCGACCGAATACCCGAACATCGAGGATTGGGAATCCGTGCTCGAGTTCGACATCAGCCAGCTGGAGCTGAAAAAACTCATCGACGCGACCCAGTTCTCCATGGCGAGCCAGGACGTGCGCTATTACCTGAACGGCATGCTGTTCGAGAGCGAAGGCCACGGCTTGCGTACCGTGGCGACGGACGGTCACCGGCTGGCCACCTGCCGCCGCGAGGTGGTGGAAGAATCGCTGCCCGATCATCAGGTCATCCTGCCCCGCAAGGGGGTGCTGGAGCTGGTGCGCCTGCTGGAAGCGGAAGACAAGCCGGTGCGGCTGCAAGTGGGCCGCAGCAACCTGCGCGCCGCCCTGGATGGCTTCATCTTCACCTCCAAGCTGGTGGATGGCCGTTTCCCGGACTGGCGCCGCGTCATCCCGAGAGGGAGCGACAAGGCCCTGATCGCCGGCCGCGAGGATCTGCGCCAGGCCTTTGCCCGTGCCGCCATCCTCTCCAACGAGAAATTCCGTGGGGTGCGTCTCAATCTGCAGGAAAACCTGCTGCGCATCACCGCCAACAACCCGGAACAGGAAGAAGCCGAAGAGCTGCTTGACGTACAATACGCCGCTGGCGAGATGGAGATCGGCTTCAACGTCTCCTATGTGCTGGACGTGTTGAATACGTTAAAATGTGACCAAATCCGGATCAGCCTGAGCGATTCCATCAGCAGCGCCATTATTGAGGATTTTGAGAACCAAGATGCCCAGTACGTGGTGATGCCGATGCGGATCTAGTCGTGTCCCTGGTCAAACTCCAGCTCAGCGACTTTCGCAACATCCAGCACGCCAGTCTCGCGCTGTCTCCCGGCCTCAATATCCTGGTCGGGAGCAACGGCAGCGGCAAGACCAGCGTGCTGGAAGCCATTCATTATCTTGGTCTCGGCCGCTCGTTTCGTACCCATTTGACCGGGCGGGTCATCCGCCAGGGCGAGCGGGCCTTTACCCTGTTTGCCCAGTGCGAGCTGGAGGGGCGTCAGGTGCCCATCGGGCTTGCCAAGGACAAGGGAGGCGAAACCCAGCTCAAGATCGCCGGTGCCCAGGCCCAGCGTCTGGCCGATCTGGCGGAGCTGTTGCCGGTACAGTTGATCCACCCCGATGGTTTCAGCCTGCTGACCGGTGGGCCCCAGGCTCGCCGGGCCTGGCTCGACTGGGGTGTTTTCCATCAGGAGCCGACCTTCTTCTCCCTCTGGGGGCGGGTGCGTCGGCTGTTGAAGCAGCGCAATGCCTTGCTGCGCCAGAGCACCCAGTATCGTCAACTGGCGTTCTGGGATCAGGAACTGGTGCGACTGGGTGGCGAGCTGGCGGGGTTTCGCGCCAGTTATTGTCAGGCCATTACGCCCCTGATCAAGGAGATGACGGCGGATTTTCTGCCGGAGTTCGACATCAGCCTTGGATTCTATCGAGGCTGGGAAAAAGACACCCCCCTCGATGTATTGCTGGAGGCGGGGTTCGAACGGGATCGTTCGCTGGGGTACACTGGGGTCGGTCCGCAGAAGGCGGACGTGCGGCTCAAGGCGAACGGCGTGCCCGCGCAGGATATTTTGTCCAGGGGTCAGCTGAAGTTGCTGGTCTGTGCCATGCGGCTGGCCCAAGGGCTCTATTTGAATCAACATAGCAGCCGTGGCTGTATTTTTTTAATTGATGATTTTGCCTCTGAACTGGATGTCGACAAACGTCGTCTGCTGGCCGCAAGGCTGAAGCAGTGCGCGTCCCAGGTGTTCATCACCGCCATCGATACCGGTCAGCTCGCAGACATGATGGATGCGAGTGACTGCAAGCTGTTCCACGTGGAACAAGGCAAGATCTCCGAAACGTTAGAGAAGGCAGAGAGTAAGCTATGAGTGAAAATACTTACGACTCCTCGAATATCAAGGTGCTGAAGGGCCTGGATGCGGTCCGCAAGCGCCCGGGGATGTATATCGGCGATACGGACGATGGATCGGGCCTGCACCACATGGTGTTCGAGGTCGTCGACAACTCCATCGACGAGGCTCTGGCTGGCTACTGCTCCGATATCCAGGTCAAGATCCACTCCGACGGCTCCGTCTCCGTGCGCGACAACGGTCGCGGCATTCCGGTGGACATCCACCCGGAAGAGGGCCGCTCCGCCGCCGAAGTCATCATGACTGTGCTGCACGCCGGCGGCAAATTCGATGACAACTCCTACAAGGTGTCCGGCGGTCTGCACGGTGTGGGCGTCTCCGTGGTAAACGCGCTTTCCGACAAGCTGCTGCTGACCATCCGCCGCAACGGTCATGTCTACGAGCAGACCTATCACCTGGGCGAGCCGCAGGCACCCCTCAAGCAGATTGGTGACAGCACCGGCACCGGGACCGAAGTCCGCTTCTGGCCGAGCCCGACCATCTTCAGCGACACCCTGTTCCACTACGAGATCCTGGCCAAGCGTCTGCGCGAGCTATCCTTCCTCAACTCCGGCGTCTCCATCCGTCTGATGGACGAGCGTGACGGCCGCGAGGCGCACTTCTGCTACGAAGGGGGCATCAAGGCCTTCGTCGAGTACCTGAACCAGAACAAGACCCCGATCCACCCCAAGGTGTTCCACTTCACCACTGAGCAGGACGGCATCGGTGTCGAAGTCGCCATGCAGTGGAACGACGCCTATCAGGAAGGGGTCTACTGCTTCACCAACAACATTCCGCAGCGGGATGGTGGTACCCACCTGGTGGGCTTCCGTACCGCGTTGACCCGGACGCTGAACAACTACATGGACAAGGAGGACTACAGCAAGAAGGCCAAGTCCGCCGCCAGTGGTGACGACGTCCGTGAAGGTCTGATTGCCGTTATCTCCGTCAAGGTGCCTGATCCCAAGTTCTCCTCCCAGACCAAGGACAAGCTGGTCTCGTCCGAGGTGAAGACCGCCGTGGAACAGGCGATGGGCGAGAAGCTGGCAGACTTCCTGCTGGAGAACCCGGGCGACGCCAAGATCGTGGTCAACAAGATCATCGATGCGGCCCGTGCCCGCGAAGCGGCCCGCAAGGCCCGCGAACTGACTCGCCGCAAGGGCGCGCTGGATATCGCCGGTCTGCCCGGCAAGCTGGCGGACTGTCAGGAGAAAGACCCGGCGCTCTCCGAACTCTACATCGTGGAAGGGGACTCTGCTGGCGGCTCCGCCAAGCAGGGTCGCAACCGGAAGAACCAGGCCATCCTGCCCCTCAAGGGTAAAATCCTGAACGTGGAGAAGGCCCGTTTCGACAAGATGATCTCCTCCCAGGAGGTGGGCACCCTGATCACCGCCCTGGGCTGCGGCATCGGTCGCGACGAGTACAACCCGGACAAGCTGCGCTATCACAACATCATCATCATGACGGATGCGGACGTCGATGGTGCGCACATCCGTACCCTGCTGCTGACCTTCTTCTATCGTCAGATGCCGGAAATCATCGAGCGTGGCTATGTCTTCATCGCCCAGCCGCCGCTCTACAAGGTGAAGAAGGGCAAGCAGGAGCAGTACCTGAAAGACGAAGACGCATTGTTGCAGTACCAGACCGCCATGGCGCTGGACGGTGCGACCCTGCACGTCAACGAGTCCGCCCCGGCCATCGGTGGCGAGGCACTGGAACGTCTGGTCAACCAGCATCGCGCCGTGACTCACCTCATCACCCGCATGTCCCGCCGCGCGCCGGAAGCCGTGCTGACCCAGCTGATCTATCAGCCTGAGTTGAACGAAACCCTGCTGGCCAGCGAGAGCGATCTGCAGACCTGGTGCCAGAGCATGGAAGCCGTGCTCAACGAGAGCAACCACGGTATCCAGTACCAGATGCAGGTACGCCGCGACGAGGAGCGCAGCCTGTTCGTGCCCCACGCCGTGGTACGCCAGCACGGGGTCGACCGTGAATATCCGCTGAGCTATGACTTCCTGCAATCCTCCGAGTACCGTCAGCTGGTCTCCCTGGGCAAGGAGATCGCCAACCTGATCGAGGAAGGCGGTTACATCAAGCGTGGCGAGAAGGTGAAGCCGGTCGCCAGCTTCGTTGAAGCGGTCGAGTGGCTGATGGGCGAAGGAAAGCGTGGCATCTACATCCAGCGCTATAAAGGGCTGGGGGAGATGAACCCGGAGCAGCTGTGGGAAACCACCATGGATCCGGAAGCCCGTCGCATGCTGCGTGTCACCATCGACGACGCGGTCGGTGCCGACCAGCTCTTCTCCACCCTGATGGGTGACGCCGTAGAGCCCCGTCGCGACTTCATCGAGACCAACGCCCTGCGGGTTGCCAACCTCGACGTCTAATAGACGGCCCGACAACCATCAAAAGCCGCTCCTCGTGAGCGGCTTTTTGTTTTCTGGGGCAAGGAAGAGGGCGCGTTCCACGTGAAACATGAGGGACCTAGACTCTGTCACCGCGAAAGGTGCGGCGCCACTCCCGCGGCGACACCCCGAAGCGGGCGCGAAAGTGCTTGCTCAATATGGTGGCAGACCCGAGCCCCACCAGTTCGGCGATGCGTTCCACGGTGTGGGAGCAGGACTCCAGCAGCGTCTGGCTGCGGCGCAGGCGCTCCGCCATCAGCCACTCCCCGAGGGAGAGACCGGTGGCGAGCTGGAAGCGGCGGCTAAAGGTGCGTCGGCTCATCATGCAATGTTCCGCCAGGCTATCCAGGGTGTGGGGCGCGGCCAGGTGCAGGCGCAGGTGATCGAACAGCTGGTTGATCCTGGCATCCCGGGTGGTGGCGGGCACCGGCTGCTCGATGAACTGGGCCTGGCCACCCTCCCGGTGGGGAGGCACCACCAGCCGCCTGGCCAGCTTGTTGGCAATCTGGCTGCCGTGATGCTGGCGAACCAGATAGAGGCAGCAGTCCAGGCTGGCGGCGGTGCCAGCCGAGGTGATGAGCCCTTCGTCGTCGACGTAGAGGGCATTGGTATCGAGCCGCACCCGGGGGAAGCGCTGGACGAACTCCTGTTCAAATTCCCAGTGGGTGGCGGCACCGCGCCCGTCCAGCAGGCCGGCATAGGCCAGCACATAGGTACCGAGACAGAGCCCCACGATCTGGGCTCCCCTGATCCGGGCGGCAACCAGGGCATCGAGCAAGGCTTGGGCGGGGCGCTCGGCCGGATCGCGCCAGAAGGGGATGATGATGATATCCGCCTCCAGCAGCCCCTCCAGGCCATAGTCGGCCTCCATGCGAAAGCCCTGGGAGGAGGCGGGTTGCCGCGTGTCATCCCCGGCGCAGAGTCTCAGCTCGAACAACGGCTGGCCCGGCATCATCTTGTCGCCAAAGATGAGGCAGGGCACCGAGCAGTGAAAGGGGCTGAAGCGATCGAAGGTTATGACGGCGACGATGAGAGGACGGGGCATGGTGGCAGACTCCTTTGCACTCGGATCCCCATCATACGGGGCAGCAACAGAAAGCCGAAGGGCCATGTGGTGCCCGGCCTCTCGCTCAGAGCACCATGGTGTCGCCATCCTCGGGCACCCGTACCCGGGCGGCCATCCCCTGGCTGTCCAGGTAGTCACGCAGCTCCCGCCGGGACAGCAGGGCATGATTGACCGCCTCCATGTGGCTGGCGATCAGGGTGGCCTGCGGGGCGGCCTGATAGACGGCGGCCACATCCTCCTTGCCCATGATGATGGCGCCCAGACCCGTCACCTGGGCATCGCCGCAGTTGAGGACAACGACCTCGGGTTGGTGCCGGTGCAGCGCTTGTTCAACCTGGGCATTCCAGACGGTGTCGCCGGCCAGATAGAGGGTCTTTTCGGCGGGATGGGAGAAGACCACTCCGCTGACCTCGCCAAGGCGATCCCCCAGCAGGGCCATGATGGTATCGCTGCCGTGTCGGCCTTCCGTCTGTTGCAGGCGGATGCCGGCGAACTCGCCGACCTCGCCCAGCAGGCGCACATCCTCGAAGCCGCATCCCCTCATGGTGTCGGCATCTTTCTGATGCTGCACGAACAGGGGAAGGTGCTTGGGGATCTTCGTTTTCGCGACATCGTCCCAGTGATCCAGATGGTCATGGGTGACGATCACCGCATCCACCTCCAGCAGGGTCGCCATGGGCAGCGGCAGCTCGACCAGGGGGTTGCGAAGATGGCTGTTGGCCATGCCTTCGAAGCCGGGGTAGCTCCCCTTGGGGGCCAGCATGGGGTCGATGAGGAAGCGGGTTCCTGCGTAGTGGATGAGCAGGGTGGCGTTGCGAACCTGGGTAATCTTCATGGCGTGCTCCGGTTTCTCGTTGGGGACACGGCCAGTATGGAGGGATGAGGGACGGATCATGAGTGGCCCGCAGGCCTATTATCGATCCAATCGGGCCATTCTTGATGGCCTGCATTTCTTTTGTTTTTACCCCTTGAAAGCCAAATGCTGGCCCCTATATAGATAACAAGGCCGGAACGCTCGACAGAGGTTTCGACCAGGCGCCCGTCCATCAGGAGGGCAAACAATCCGTTATCGCTCACAAGAGGGTAATACTATGCGTTCTATCGACTTTTCTCCGCTCTATCGTTCTGCCATCGGTTTCGATCGTCTGGCCACTCTCATCGAATCTGCCGCCAGCAATGGCAATGCCGGCTATCCCCCCTACAACATCGAGCAGCTGGGTGACAGCGACTACCGCATCAGCATGGCGGTGGCGGGCTTTACCCAGGAAGAGCTGGAGCTGAGCTTCCAGGAAAATCTGCTGACGGTGAAGGGCAGCAAGCAGGCCGACACCGAGCGCAACTACCTCTACCAAGGCATTGCCGAACGCGGCTTCGAACGTCGCTTCCAGCTGGCCGACTATGTGCGGGTGAAGGGGGCCGACCTGAAGAACGGTCTGCTGCACATCGACCTGGTGCGCGAAGTGCCCGAGGCGATGAAGCCCCGCAAGATCGAGATCAACGGCTGACAGCCTGACCTCGTCGCATTGCTGATGTTTCCCGGGTGCCGATGGCGGGCCCGTGGAGAGTAAACCCTGTTGCTTTATAGAAGGATAGGATCATGCGTAACCTCGATTTTTCTCATCTCTATTCCAATGCCGTCGGCTTCGAGCGGATGGCCCGCGAGCTGGAAGGCCTGTTCGATCAGAAGACCTCGGCCTACCCCCCGTACAACATCGAGAAGCGGGATCACGACAGCTACCTCATCACGGTTGCCGTGGCCGGTTTCGATCGCAATGAGCTGGAGCTGGAGACCGAAAACGGTACCCTCAAGGTGAAGGGGCGCAAGGTCGCCACCATGGGCGAGCGCCAGTTCCTCCATCAGGGGATCGCCGAGCGGGACTTCGAGCTCGCCTTCAAGCTGAGCCAGCACGTGGAAGTGCAGGGGGCCAGGCTGGAGCACGGCCTGCTGACCATAGAGCTGGCCCGGGAGCTGCCGGAAGCGCTCAAGCCCCGCGCCATCCCCATCGGCAAACCCGATCAGCTGGCACTGCCCGGTTAAACAACATCGCTGACCACCTGATAGAAAAGAGGCCTGCATCTGCAGGCCTCTTTTTTCATGCCGAAGGGGGAATCAACCGGCGTAGAGGGCGTTGATCTCGTCGGCCAGGATGGCGATGCCACGACGCACCAGATCTTCGCTCTGGGCATAGTTGAGGCGGATGCACTCCTGGCTGTGGCGCCACTCGGGGTCGTCGATGCCGGGGAAGAAGTAGTGGCCGGGCACGATCAGCAGGTTCTTCGCCTTCAGTCGCTCATACAGCTCCTGGCAGTGGATCGGCAGGTCTTCGAACCAGAGCCAGAGGAAGAGGGCACCCTCCGGCTTGTGGATGTGGAAGCGCGGATCCGGAATGGCCTCGCGCAGCAGCTGGACCGCGAAGGTGGCTTTGTGCTGGTAGAAGGGTTTCACCACCTGTTCGCTCAGGGTGATGATGTCTCCGCTCTCGATCATCGGAATGGTGATGGCCGGACCCAGGCTGCCCGGTGCCAGATTGATGATGCCGCTCAGGTTGGTGATGGCCCGGATGATCTTCTCGTCGGCGATGACGATGCCGCAACGGGTGCCAGGCAGGCCGAGCTTGGAGAGGCTCATGCAGAGGATGGTGTTGGCGTTCCAGAACGGCTTGGCGTCGCTGAAGATGATGCCGGGGAAGGGCACGCCGTAGGCATTGTCGATGAGCAGCGGGATCCCCTTGTCACGGGCGATCTGATCGAGGTGCTCGATCTCCTCGTCGGTGAGCACGTTGCCGGTGGGGTTGGTCGGCCGGGAGACACAGATCACCCCGATGTCGTCGCCCACCTGCAGGCTTTCGAAATCCACGTGGTATTTGAACTGGCCGTCGGGCAGCTTCTCGATGGTGGGCTTGTAGGCGACGAAATGATCGTCCGAGAGGGCCGAGTCGGCATAGCCGATGTATTCGGGGGCCAGGGGGAACAGCACCTTCTTCTTGCGACCGTCGGCGAACTCGCCGGCCAGCAGGTTGAACAGATAGAAGAAGGCGTTCTGGCTGCCGTTGGTCAGGGCGATGTTGCGGGCGGAGATCTCCCAGCCCAGCTCCTTGCTGAGCAGGGCGGCCAGCGCCCTGGTGAACCTGTCCTTGCCCTGGGGGCCATCGTAGTTGGCCATGGCCTTGATCAGTTCGCCGTTGTCGAGCAGGGTATTGGCCTCGGCCTGAAAGCGTTCCAGCATGGCGGGGATGGGGGCCGGATTGCCGCCTCCCAGCATGATGGCGTCGGGATTCAGCAGCCCTTGATTGAGGTCGTCCATGAGTTGGGTAATACCGGCGTGGCGAGTGAACTTCTCGCCGAACAAGGAGAATTCCATTCGGTGGCAAATCCAGAGTCAGTTAAGGGGGGAGCTAGCACCATAGCTCACTTCAAAAGCGGGTGTCGATCAAAAAAACGGGGCGTTTCACGTGGAACAGGGTTGCCATGATGGAGGTGGTAAAAAAAACCATTTATAGGTTTTAAAATAACCAATATTCGATTCAGGAAGGGGGGTGGCAGCATCAAAAAATTATTTATATCAATAAAATCATGCTGTTATAAATCTGGCACAACTATTGGAATAGCTATCTGGTCATCTCAACCACACCGGAGCACGCCAGATGAAGATCCTGATCGCTACCCTGATTGCCAGCAGCCTGAGCCTGAATGCCATGGCCGCCGAGAACCCCAGACCCGAGCTGGACAGCGCTGCCCTGCAACAGGAGATGCTGGCCTTGCAGCAGCAGGCTTCCCATGACGTGGTGGCAGAGGCCATTCAAAACCTCAAGCCGCTGGCCCTGGAGACCCTGGTGGTGGAGGCGAGCTCGGCCGATGCGACTCATCCTGAGAGCTGAGGTAGCGCAAGGGGGTCTGCCCCGTGTGCTGCCTGAAGAAGGCGATGAAGGCGCTGTCGCTGGCGAACTCCAGGGCAGCGGCCACCCGGCTGATGGGCTCGGCTTCGGCCAGCAGTTCCATGGCCCGCAGCAGTCGCCACTGCTGGCGCCAGGCCTGGTAGCTCATGCCGGTCTCCCGCATGAAGATGCGGCCTATGGTCTTGTCACTGGCACCCACCCGCTCGGCCAGCCGGTTGAGCCGATCGGGCAGGGTGTCACCCCGCTTTATCTCCTGCAGCCAGCCGGTCAGACGTCCGTCTGACGGCAGCGGCAACTGCCAGGATTCCCGCGGCGCTTGCGCCAGCTCTTCTTTCAATAATGCCAGTGTGCAGGTTTGCTCTGCTTCCGGCTTGTCCCAGGGCCAGAGCGCCATCCGCTCGATGATCTCCCGCAGCAGCGGGTTGACCGACAGCACCGCCATCTCGTTTGGCAACGCGGGCTCCGGCTGGAAGTAGAGGGAGCGATAGGCCACTACCCCGCGCATCAATACCCGGTGGGGCAGGCCTGCTGGCAACCAGGCCGCTCGCGTCGGCGGCAGCAGGCAGACCTGATCGTCCAGCTCTATGGTCATGCAGCCTGCCTGGGCGAACAGCAGCTGGTGGCGCTGGTGCTGATGGCGGCCGGAGTCGTGCCAACCGAGGGCGGCGGCAATACCGATGGCGCTGCCATCGTGCTGGTCCGGATCAAAGGGGGTGATCGGGAAGAATAAAGGCCATGTGTCCGATTCTTGCTGTTTATAGTCCGCCTTATTGTAATCGGACATGTTATCCCTCTCTAGAATGGCGACCTCTTGTGAAGGAGGTGTGTCATGAACAACAGGTTGCCACCGCGCTGGCTGGTGGTCGGATTGATGATGTTTCCCCAGATGGTGGAGACCATCTACAGCCCGGTGCTGACCCATATCGCCACTGAGTTTCGGGTGAGCGAGGGGCAGGCGTCCCGGACGCTGTCGGTCTATTTTCTGGCGTTTGCGGCGGGCGTGGTCTGCTGGGGCCGACTGTGCGATCTCATCGGGCGGCGTCCCGCCATGCTGGCGGGGCTGCTGACCTATGGCGCCGGCACTCTGCTGGCGTTGCTGGCCGCTCAATTTGAAACCCTGCTGCTGGCCCGGGTCATCGCGGCCTTCGGTGCCGCCGTGGGTTCCGTGGTGACCCAGACCATGCTGCGCGACAGCTATCAGTACAGCGATCTGGCGCGGGTCTTTTCGGTGATGGGCATCGCGCTCTCCCTGAGTCCTGTGCTGGGGCTGGTGAGCGGTGGCCTGCTGGCTGATGGCTTGGGTTATCTCGGGGTATTCGGCGTCCTGCTGGCGCTGGCAATCGGCTTGTTGCTGATGGCTTGCTGGCAACTGCCGGAAACCCGCCCGGCCATCACCCAGAGGGTCGCACTCTGGCCGCTGGCCTGCCGGATGGTGCGTGATACCGGCTTGTGGCGCAGCGCCGCCCTGGTCGCCTTGTTCAACACCATGCTGTTCGGCTACTACAGCCTGGCGCCGTTTCTGTTTGCCAGTCTGGGGTTGAGCGCGGGCGAGTTTGGTTACTCCGGCATCGTGTTGGCGCTGGCGACCTTGGTGGGCAGCCTGCTCAACAAGCATCTGTTGGGCCGTGGCTGGACGCCTGCCTCGTTAATACGGCTCGCCGCCGTGCTGGCGTCGGGTTCGGGTTGGCTGGTGTGGGCCAGTCAGGCATCGCTCTGGTTTCTGCTGCCCATGACGGGAGTGGTGGTCGCGTTCGGGCTGGCTATCCCCAATGTGCTGAGCCAGGCACTGCTGGCCTATCGGGAGGTGGCGGGCAGTGCCGGGGCCCTGTTCGGGCTCGGTTACTACCTGTTGCTCAGCCTGGGATTGGCGGTTGCCGCCAGCTTGCAGGATCTCGGGCTGCTGCTCGGGGGATGCGGTCTGCTGGCATTTTGCTGCGGTTGGCGTCGTTCCACGTGAAACATCAGCTGCCGATAAAGCGGTAGCCGATGCCGGCTTCAGTTTCGATCAGGGTGGGTTGCTGGGGGTTATCTCCCAGCTTCTTGCGCAGGCTGGCGATGACGATGCGCAGGTAGTGGGTATCTTCCTTGTGGCTCGGTCCCCAGATGTCGATGAGCAGCTGGGTCTGTTGCACCAGCTTGCCGGGGTGGCACACCAGCGCCTGCAACAGGGCGAACTCCTTGCGGGAGAGGGGGATCTCCTCGCCCTGCAGGGTCACCTTGTGGCTGTTGCTATCCAGGGTCAGGCCACAGTGGGGGAAGTGTCGACACTCGCCGCTGGTGGCACCGACTCGCTGGCGCAGCAGCACCCGGATACGGGCCATCATCTCCCCGACGCCGAACGGCTTGCTCATGTAGTCGTTGGCCCCCGCATCCAGCAACCGCACCTTCTCCTGCTCCGAGTCCCGCGCCGAGAGCACCAGCACGGGATTGGCGTGATGTTCGCGGATGGCGTGCAGGATCTGCATGCCATCACCGTCCGGCAGGCCCAGATCCAGGATCACCAGGTCGGGGTTGAGGTGGCGATACTGCGCCATCCCCTCGGTGACGCCGACCGCCTCACTCACCTGATGTCCTTCGGCGATCAGGCTGATCCGCAAAAAACGGCGGATGGCCGCCTCGTCGTCGATGACCAGTATGTGAGCCATTCAGCCTCCCGTTTGCTGATTGAAAAGGGCGGCGACCATCAGGCCGCCGGTGCGTTGAGGGCCAGCGGCAGGGAGATGCGCATGCAGGTGCCGTTGCCGTTGGGGCCGGCGAATGCCCAGATGCGGCCGCCGTGGACCTCTATCATAGCGCGGGAAATGGCTAGGCCAAGCCCGGTGCCGCGGCTGCCGCAGTCGCCGACCGGCTGGGTGTAGAACAGATTGAAGATCTTGTCCCGATCCGACTCGGCGATGCCGACCCCGATATCGATGATGTCGATGATGAGGTCGGGGTCCGCAAGCATCACCTTGAACTCGATGGGGGTGCCGGCCGGCGAGTAGCGGGAGGCGTTGTCGAGGATGTTGACCAGCACCTGCTCGATCAGGGCACCGTGCACATAGAGCCGGGGGATCTGCTGATCGAAGTGCACCAGCAGCTTGTGCTGGCGCCAGGAGGAGTCGAGTCTGCGGCGGGCGCTCTCCACCAGGTCAGCCAGGTCAACCCAGTCCCGTTTCAACTGGAAGTCCGGTGAGCCGATGCGAGTCATGTCCAGCAGGTTCTGGACATAGCCGTGCAGGCGGCGCGCTTCGTCCTGCACCGAGTGCAGCAGTTCGATGCGGTCCTCCGCACTTATCCGGTCCCCGTATTCCAGCAGGGTGCTGCCGGCCCCCATGATGGTGGCCAGCGGCGTCTTCAGGTCGTGGGAGACCGAGGAGAGCAGGGCGGCGCGCATCCGGTCGGTCTCCGCCTGCAACTGGCTGTCCGCCAGCCGCTCGTTGAGATCGATCCGCGCCAGGGCGGCGCGGATATCGGTGAGCAGGGCCTGCAGCTGGTGCTCGGCGGCGGAGGTGAGCGGGCTGGCCAGCCGGATGCCCAGCACCAGGTCATCGCCGAGGTGATGATACTGAGCCTCGGCGGCGTTGAGGGTGGCGGTATGGGCACCGGCGCTCTGCTTCTGGGCCAGGCACCAGTCAATGGCGGCCTTGTCGGTCTGGCCCGGCCCGGTCTGGGTATCACCGGCCCGGTACTGGTAATCCCCATCGAGTGCGAACACGGGCTGCCCAAGGGCGAGGGCGATGGCCTGGGTTCCCTGTCTCAGCACGTCCACCGGGCTGCTGGCGGTGGCCAGTCCCTGGCTCAGGGAGAGCAGGGCGTTACCCAGCTGCTGGGTCTCGCGCAGACTGACCAGTTGCTGACGCTGGCGGGAGGCGAGGCGCCCGGCCGCGATGCCGACGATGAGCAGCACGAACAGGGTGAGCAGGTCGCTGTGGCTGGCCACGCTCAGGGAGAAGTAGGGGAAGGTGAACAGCAGATTGTGGCCGACGAAGCCCAGCACCGCAGCCAGGATGGCGGGGACCAGGCTGGTGGTGAGCGCGGTGGCCAGTACCCCCAGCACGAACAGCATGGGCAGGGAGGCGGGGGGCAGCCAGTGGGAGAGGGCCCAGACCGCGGCCGAGGTCCCCCCCATGATGGCCACCGCGAGCAGGCTCTGGCGAAGCTCACCCGGGCCTGCCGTTGGCAGGGTCAGGCCGGGCTTGCGCTTCTCGGTATCCACCAGCGTGATCTCGAATCCCTGCGCCTGTTTGAGCAGGTGCTGTACCAGGGATCGGCGCCAGGGCGGATTGCGGGATTTGCCGAGCAGCAATTGGGAGACCTGCTGCTGTTCGGCGGTCTCCAGCAGGGCATCGGCCACGGCCGGGCTGGAGAGGGTCAGCACTCTGGCCCCCAGCTGGGAGGCGAGGGCCAGCGCCTGCTCCAGCTCAGGGGAGCGCTGCCCCCTGCTGTCGATGTGCACCACCAGCCAGGGCAGTTGCCTGCGCTGGGCGAAACGGTGGCCGTAACGCACCAGGGCGGCGCCGTGCTCATCCCCGATGCAGACCATCAGCTTGCCCCGCAGCGGCAAGGTGGTCTTGCCGGCGGCCTGCCACTGCAACTGCAGGTCTCCCTCCACGTGGCTGGCGGCGGTCTGCATTGCCAGCTCCCGCAGAGCGGTCAGGTTGTTCAGAGAGAAAAAAGACTGCAGGGCGGCCTTGGCCTGGTGGGGCACATAGACCTTACCCTCCTTGAGGCGGCCGAGCAGCTCCTTGGGGGGGAGGTCGATCAGCACCAGGCTGTCGGCCTCCAGCAGCACCTGATCCGGCAGGGTCTCCTTGACCCTGACCCCGGTCAGCTGCCACACCAGATCGTTGAGGCTCTCCAGGTGCTGCACGTTGAGGGTGGTGTAGACGTCGATGCCGGCGCCCAGCAGCTCCTCTACATCCTGCCAGCGCTTCTCGTGGCGGCTGCCGGGGGCGTTGCTGTGGGCCAGCTCGTCCACCACGGCAATGGCGGGCTTGCGCGCCAGCAGACCGTCCAGATCCATCTCCTCCAGCCGCTGCTGGCGGTGCAGGTGCAGTGTGCGCGGCAGGATGGCGAGCTTGTCGAGCAGGGCCAGGGTCTCCTGGCGGCCGTGGGTCTCCACCACCCCGATCAGGATGTCGACTCCCTCCCTGGCCTGCTCCCGCACCGCCTGCAGCATGGCGTAGGTCTTGCCGACGCCGGGGGCCGCGCCGAGAAACACCTTCAGCTTGCCCCTGTGCTCCTGCTCCAGGCTCGCCAGCAGGGCGTCTGCCCTCACTTCATCACGCATCCCCGTGCTCCCGTTGCATCGGCCGAACTGCGGCCGTGACCTCATTGCTCATGCTTGTCCCCGTTGTCGAAAGGGAGCCTTCCCGAACGGCAAGGAGCGCCCTCAGGCGCCCTTTTGATGATCGAGTTGCAGGTTCAACTGGAGAATGTTGACCACCTGCGGGCCAAGGATACCAGCTTGTGCCGCCGACTTGACCTGCTCCGTCAACTGAACGGGATCCAGCCCCCGTTGCTCGGCGACCCTATCCACCTGGGCCAGCGCTGCATCGAGGGGCAGATGGGGATCGAGGCCGGAGGCGGAGCGGGTCAGCAGGGCGGGGACCCTGGCTTCCGGCTGCGCTCTGGCCGCAGCTGCGGCAAACTCGGCCCGTAGCGGCGAGCTCATCCCCAGGTTGCTTCCGCCGCCACCTATGGTGGCGAAATCGCTGGCGGAGGGGCGGGAGTGGAAGTAGTCGGCCCGCTCGAATTTCTGGGCCAGCAGGGCGCTGCCGACCACCTGCTGCTTGGCGTTGGTGAGCAGGCTGCCGTTGGCCTGCCAGGGGAAGAGCAGCTGGGCCAGCCCGGTGACGGCCAGCGGATATGCCACCCCCAGCAGCAGGGTCAGGGTCAGCAGGGTTCTGATTGCGATCATGATGTGTTTGCTCCAAATGTGTTGGGTGGATGCGGGCCTGCCCCGCATCCGGTGATGCCGTTACACCAGTCCCAGGCCGGTGATGACCAGGTCGATCAGCTTGATACCTATGAAAGGCACTATCAGGCCGCCGACGCCGTAGATCAGCAGGTTGCGGCGCAGCAGGCTGGCCGCCGTTCCCTTCAGGCTGACCCCGCGCAGGGCCAGCGGCACCAGCGCGACGATGATCAGGGCGTTGAAGATGATGGCCGACAGGATGGCGCTCTCCGGGCTGCCCAGCTGCATCAGGTTCAGCGCCCCCAGCTGCGGATAGGCGGCGATGAACAGGGCCGGCAGGATGGCGAAGTACTTGGCCACGTCGTTGGCGATGGAGAAGGTGGTCAGGGCGCCACGGGTCACCAGCAGCTGCTTGCCCACCAGCACCACGTCCAGCAGCTTGGTGGGGTTGGAGTCGAGATCCACCAGGTTGCCCGCCTCCTTGGCGGCCTGGGTCCCCTCGTTCATGGCCAGCCCCACGTCGGCCTGGGCCAGCGCCGGGGCGTCGTTGGCGCCGTCTCCGCACATGGCGACCAGCCGGCCGTCGGCCTGCTCCTGACGGATGTAGGCCAGCTTCTTCTCCGGCGTCGCCTCGGCGATGAAGTCGTCCACCCCGGCCTCGGCGGCGATGGCGGCGGCGGTCAGCGGGTTGTCACCGGTGATCATCACGGTGCGGATCCCCATGTGGCGCAGGATCTGGAAGCGTGCCTTGATGCCCGGCTTGATGATGTCCTTGAGGTACACCACCCCCAGCAGCTTCTCGTGGGTGCAGACCAGCAGCGGGGTACCGCCCTGGCGGGCAATGTTGTCCACCGATTTGAGAATGAGCTCGGGCACCGCCTTGCGATCGAGGGAGAGGTAGCGCAGCACAGCGTCCACCGCCCCCTTGCGATAGTGATGGCCGTTGCGATCCAGCCCGCTCAGCCGGGTCTCGGCGCTGAAGGGGATGATGATGTCGCTCTCCAGCTGGCTCGGTCTGGTGTGGCTCTTGCCCGCCAGGGTCAGGATGGATTTGCCTTCCGGCGTGTTGTCACCGAGCGAGGCCAGCATGGCGGCCTGAGCCAGCAGGGAGGGATCCACGCCGGGGGCCGGGATCAGCTCGTCCGCCATCCGGTTGCCGAAAGTGATGGTGCCGGTCTTGTCCAGCAGCAGGGTGCGCACGTCGCCGGCGGCCTCCACGGCGCGGCCCGACTTGGCGATGACGTTGAGCTTTACCAGACGATCCATGCCGGCGATGCCGATGGCGGAGAGCAGGCCGCCGATGGTGGTCGGGATCAGGGTGATGAACAGCGCCAGCAGATAGAGACGCGGGACCTGGGTGTCGTTGTAGTCGAGGAACCAGGGCAGGGTGGCCACCACCAGCAGGAAGATCAGGGTCAACCCCACCAGCAGGGCGTCCAGCGCCATCTCGTTCGGCGTCTTCTGGCGCTTGGCCCCTTCCACCAGGGCGATCATGCGATCCAGGGTGCTTTCACCCGGGTTGTTGCTGACCCGGATCCAGATTTCGTCGGAGACGACTGTGGTGTTGCCGGTCACGCCGCTGCGGTCGGTGCCCGACTCGCGGATCACGGGGGCGGATTCCCCGGTGATGGCCGCCTCGTTGACCGAGGCGATACCGGCGATGACCTCACCGTCTGCCGGGATCATCTCGCCGCTGCGTACCAGCACCAGATCGCCCTTGAGCAGGCTGGTGGCCGGCACCCATTCCCCTTGCCCATCCCTGGGGTCTGTGACACGACGAGCCTTGAGCTGGCTCATGCCCGCCTTCAGGCTGTCGGCCCGCGCCTTGCCGCGACCTTCGGCCAGGGTCTCGGCGAAGTTCGCAAACCAGAGGGTCAGCCAGAGCCAGGCGGTCAGCTGCCAGACCAGCGAAGGAGCGACGCCGGAGAGCGGCTGCCCCAGCAGCGACTCCAGGGTCGACATCACGGCCGCCAGCCAGAGAGTGAACAGGATGGGGCTGCCCAGCAGTGCCCTGGGGTTGAAGCGATAGAGGGCTTCCACCATGGCCTGCAGGATCTGTGATTTCTGTTTCTTGCCCTTCACCTTGAGGGTGTCGGTGCTCATTGAAGCGGACTTGCTCATTGGAAAGCTCCCAGCATCGAATAGTTGGTCACGCAGATCAGTCGGGTGTGCAGCATCAGAAGGCACCTCCCAGCAGGCTCAGGTGTTCCGCCACCGGGCCCAGCGCCAGCACCGGCAGGAAGGAGAGACCCCCCATCAGCAGCACTGTGACGATCAGCAGGGTGATGAAGAGCGGGCCGCTGACGGGGAAGTCCCCTTCACTTCGCTCCTGACGAGGGGCGCGGGCCAGCTGGCCGGCGATGGCCAGCACGGGGATGATGTAGCCGAAGCGACCGAGCAGCATGGCCAGCCCGATGGCGATGCACTGCCAGCTGTCGGCGGCGGCAAAGCCGGCGAAGGCGGAGCCGTTGTTGCCGGCGGCCGAGGCGTAGGCATAGATCAGCCGTGACAGACCGTGGGGGCCATCGTGACCGATGACGGTGGCGGAGTCTGGCATCAGCAGGGTAATGCCGCCGATCACCAATACCCCGACCGGCATCACCAGCATGCTGGCGACCACCCACTTCATCTCGGTGATGCCGAGCCGTTTGCCCAGATAGGTGGGGGTGCGCCCCACCATCAGGCCGCACAGGAACACGGTCAGCAGCACGAACAGCATCATGCCGTAGATGCCGGCACCGACGCCGCCGAACACCACTTCACCCAGCAGCATGTTGATCATGCCGACCATGCCGCCGAGGGGGGTGAAGCTGTCGTGCATGGCGTTGACCGAGCCGTTGGAGGCGGCGGTGGTCGCCACTTCCCAGATGCTGGACAGCACGGTGCCGAAGCGACTCTCCTTGCCTTCCCAGTTGCCGGCCAGAGTGCTTGCATCAGTGGTGAGCTGGGCGAGGGCGGGATCCGGCTGCAGCTCCTGGCCGATGGCGAGGCAGAGCCCCAGCACCAGCATGATGGTCATGGCGATGAGGATGGCGCGGCTGTGGGCCAGATCCTTCACGTAGCGCCCCAGGGTGCAGACCATGGCGGCGGCCAGCGTCAGCAGGGCGACCATCTCCAGCCAGTTGGAGAGGGCTGTGGGGTTTTCGAACGGATGGGCCGAGTTGACGCCGAAGAAGCCGCCGCCGTTGGAGCCGAGCTGCTTGATGGCGATCTGGGAGGCGGCCGGGCCGAGCGGCAGCAGCTGCTCCTGCCCTTCCAGAGCGTGGAACGGCAGGTAGGCCGACAGGCTCTGGGGCACCCCCTGCCATACCAGCAGCAGCGCCAGGATCAGCGCCATCGGCAGCAGCACGTAGAGGCAGAAGCGCACCAGATCCTGCCAGAAGTTGCCGAGGTGGGTGGTCTGCTGGCGGGCGATGCCGCGAAACAGGGCGATGGCGACGGCGGCGCCGGTGGCGGCGGAGACGAAGTTCTGGGTGGTGAGCCCCACCATCTGGCTGAAGTAGGAGAGGCTGGCTTCGCCGGAGTAGGCCTGCCAGTTGGTGTTGGTCATGAAGCTGACCGCGGTGTTGAAGGCGAGTTGCCAGTTCAGCCCGGGCAGTTGCTGCGGGTTGAGGGGCAGCAGCCCCTGCGCCATCAGGATCAGGAACAGCAGGCCGAAACCGGCGCCGTTGAAAGCCAGCAGGCTGAGGGCGTAGGACTTCCAGTCCTGCTCGCGCCCGTCCGTGCCGCAGCAGGCCAGGGTGGCGCGCTCAAGCGGGGCCAGCCAGCGACTCTTGCCTTCAAACACCCGATACAGGTAGTTGCCAAGCAGAGGCGCCGGCAGCAGCACCAGCAGCACGAACGCGACGGGATAGATGATCTCTTGCCACATATCCGGTTCCTCACTCATGAGTGCGCGCGAGGGCGCGCAGCAGATAGCCCGCGAGGGCGAGGACCAGCAGCAGATATAGCCAATTCATAACGACTCCGTTGAGGTAATTAGCGTCAGGGATCGATGCATATCCGTGTCGATCCCATAGGTCTCATTGACGCTCAAAGGGTATGTAAAACGGGCGTAAAGGCGCCATAAAGCCCAATTTGGCTGGCGTAAAATCGGCGTAAAGAAGGCGGGTTTTGTTGGCTGGTGGACGGGCAAGGCACAAAAAACCCGGCCTGGGCCGGGTTTGGTAGCAAGTGGTGGAAGCTGACCCGATGGTGATGAGGTCAGTTTCAACCCCGCTTATCGCATGGTCACAAACTCTTCCGCGCTGGTGGGATGGAGAGTGTAAACACAGTTGTAGAAGCTGGTCTGATAATGACAGGCCAGCTTCAACCCCGCTTATCGCATGGTCACAAACTCTTCCGCACTGGTCGGATGGATGGCGACACAGTTGTCGAAGTCCGCCTTGGTGGCGCCCATCTTCATGGCGACGCCGAAGCCTTGCAGGATTTCATCCATGGCGAAGCCGATGCCGTGCAGGCCGACCACCTTCTCTTCCGGCCCGACGCAGACCAGTTTCATCCGGGTGGGCTGGCGATGCTGGGTCAGGGCCGAATACATGGCGGTGAACTGGCTGCGGTAGACCTTCACCTGATCTTCACCGTATTCGGCGACGGCTTCCGGCTCGGTCAGGCCGATGGTGCCGATGGGCGGGTGGCTGAACACCACGGTCGGCACCAGATCGTAGTTGAGGTGCTCGCCCGGCTTGTTGTTGAACAGCCGCTCCGAGAGGCGGCGGCCTGCCGCGACAGCCACTGGGGTGAGCTGGATGCGGCCGGTGTTGTCACCGACGGCATAGAGGTTGGCGATGGCGGTATTCTGGAACTTGTCGGTGGGGATGAAGCCCTTCTCGTCCAGGGTGATGCCGGTGGCAGCCAGATTGAGGTTGTCGGTGGCCGGGACGCGGCCGATGGCCCAGATGAGGCAGTCCACGGTGAGGTGGCGACCATCTTCCAGTTGCAGGGTCAGGCTGTCGTCGGCGTTCTTGATGACGGCCTTGGGAATGGCGTGGGTGTGCAGCTTGGGCCCTTCCTGCGCCATGATCTCCACCAGGGTCTCGTGGATCATGGGGTCGAAGTTGCGCAGCGGCGCATGCTTGCGCACCACCAGATGGGTCTCGGAGCCAAGTGCCTGCATCACGCCTGCGATCTCCACGGCGATATAGCCGGCACCCACCACGGCAACCCGTTTGGGCTGGCTTTGCAGGTCGAAGAAACCGTCGGAGTCGATACCCAGTTCGGCGCCCGGAATGGTCGGGACCTCGGGGCGGCCGCCGGTGGCAATCAGGATGTGATCTGCGCTGTAGTGCTCGCCGTTCACCTCGACGGTATGGCTGTCGACGAAGCGGGCGAAGCCCTTGATGACAGTGATCTGGTTCTTGCCCAGCACGTTCTGGTAGGACTGGTGAATGCGCCCGATATAGGCCTGACGGGATTCGACCAGTCTGGCCCAGCTGAAGTGGTTGAGCGTGGTGTCGAAGCCGTAGTCGGCGCCATATTTCAGTGCATCGGCGATCTGGCCTGCATACCACATGGCCTTCTTCGGTACGCAGCCGACGTTGACGCAGGTGCCACCCAGCTCTTTGGCTTCGATCAGGGCGACTTTCTTGCCGTACATGGCTGCCCGGTTGGCCGAGGCGATGCCGCCGCTGCCGCCACCGATGGCGATGTAGTCAAAATGCTGTGCCATTGCGAGGTTCTCCGCTCGTTAAGAATGCAGTCACAGCATGATGGGGACAAAGCGGCCGGCCCACAAGAGCCGGTGCTCAGTTCTGCTGGATGGGCAAGCGAATGTGGAACTGGGCGCCCTGGCCCGGTTCGCTGGCGCAGTGGATGCGGCCGCGCAGCAGCTGGACCACCAGGTTGTAGATGATGTGAGTGCCGAGCCCGCTGCCACCCTGTCCCCGCTTGGAGGTGACGAAGGGATCGAAGATGCGCGGCAATATCTCCGGGGGGATGCCGCGGCCGTTGTCACTGTAGTCGATGACCAGCTCGTCTCCCTGCTGCGCCACCTGGATGGTGATCTTTCTGGGCCTGTCCCAGCCATCGAAACCGTGATGGATGGAGTTGAGGATCAGGTTGGAATAGATCTGGGTGAAGCTGCCCGGGAAGGAGTAGATGCTCAGCTTGGGATCGCACTGGATGTCCACCTCGCACTGGGCCTTCTTGAGCTTGTAGCCGAGGGAGACCACCACCTGATGCAGGTTGTCGGCGAGGCTGAAGTTGTAGCGGGCCTCGGAGGACTGATCCACTGCCACCTGCTTGAAGCTGGCGATGAGCTCGGAGGCGCGTCTCAGGTTGCCTTGCAGCAGTTGCATCGACTCGTCGAGATTCTGGGTGAATTCGTTGAGGTAGGAGCGGGAGAGCTGCTTGGCCTCGATATGCTGCTTGAAGTCGGCCACCCGCTCCTGCAGGTAGGAGGAGGCGGTGACGCTGATGCCGATGGGGGTGTTGATCTCGTGGGCCACGCCGGCAACCAGGGAACCGAGGGAGGCCATTTTCTCCGACTCCACCAGGGTCTGCTGGGCCTGCTTGAGATCGTCATAGGCCTTGCCCAGCTGGTCGTTGGCATCGCTCAGGCTGCGGGTGCGTTCCGCCACCTTGCCTTCCAGCTGCTCGTTGAACAGGGTGATCTCCCGCTCGACCTTTTTGAGGGGGGTGATGTCATAGCCAAAGCCAATCAGGTACTTGAGGTTAGGCCCCTCGTAGAAGGGAGCGAAGGTCCACTGCAGTACCAGCTCGTTGCCCTGCTGGTCGTGCATGGTGATCTCCCTGTCCTCCAGAGCGCCCTGCTCGGCCAGGGTGGCGGCCAGCTCGTCACGCTGCTCCTTGCTGACGAAGAGATCCAGCCAGTTGTGCTGCAACAGCTCCTGGTGGTGATAGCCGGTCAGCAGTATTGCAGCCGGGTTGATGCTGGCGATGTTGAGATCCGGCTCCATGCAGCAGATGACCATGTTGGCGGAGTTGATCAGGGTGGCGGAGAAGTCCCGCTCCTGTTGCAGCTGATCGGCGGCCTGGTGGCGGGCCGTGAATTCGTCGTTCAGCCGGGTGCGCATCTGGTTGAGGGTGGCGGCCAGCGCATCGAACTCGTCCGGATGCTTGCGGGGCAGGGGGCGCCCCTCCAGGATCAGCACGGACTTCTCGATGAGGCGCTGGTAGACCTGCTCCAGGGAGGCGGCGACGAACAGCTTGCCGACCACTTCCCCCTGATAGCTCAGGGTGAACTCGCGGGAGATGTCGTATTGGGGCTGCTCCACCCCCTGGGTGAGCAGGGGCACTTCCGAATTGCCCAGCATCTCCTTGACCATGACGAACTGCATGTTGGGCAGGTTCATGATGCCCTCGATCTGCACCTTCACCTGCTCTTCATCCAGGTTCCAGAGACTGGCCGAGATGGGTTGCAGGAAGGAGGCCTCGATCTGGCCGATGCTGGCCTCGATGACGGTCACATCCTTGTTGTAGTCCCAGGCGAGCTGAAGCACGGTGATGAGCAGTGCCAGCACCGTACTGCAGATCAGAATGTAGGAAAGCAGACGATAAGAGAGTCCGTTAAGGCCGACGGCCTTGGAGAAGATTCCTGACATGGCGTCCTTGCGGTCTGGATTGAGTGCGGTTTAGTTTAACTGCTTCATGGACTTATGTCGTGTGTCATCCAATGGATAAAAATAAGGCCCCTTTCGGGGCCTTTTTTGTGTGGGCTGGGATCAGTGACCGCCCTTGGCTTTTGCCGGGATGGATTCGTCGAATTCCGGCAGCGGCTTGTGTTCGGATGCCAGGAAGGTGTAGATGACCGGCAGCACGAACAGGGTGAACAGGGTGCCGATGGCCAGACCCGCTACGATGACGATGCCGATGCTGAAGCGCTGTGCCGCCCCCGCACCCGAGGCATAGAGCAGCGGGATAAGGCCTGCGATCATCGCCGCCGTGGTCATCAGGATGGGGCGCAGACGGACCTTGGCAGCTTGCATCACGGCTTGCATCCGGTTCAGACCATGGAGCAGCTGCTCCTCCTTCGCCACCTCGCAGATCAGAATACCGTGCTTGGTAATCAGACCGACGAGAGTGATGAGACCGACCTGGGAGTAGATGTTCATGGTGGCCATACCCCACGCCAGGGCGATCAGCGCGCCACTGATGGCCAGCGGCACCGACACCATGATGACCAGCGGGTCACGCACGGATTCGAACTGGATCGCCAGCACCAGGAAGATGATGGCCAGGGCCAGGGCGAAGGTGGCGTAGAGCGCATTCCCTTCGGTCACGAACTGGCGGGCTTCCCCCATGAAGTCGTAACGATAGCCTTGGGGCAGCTTCTCTTCCGCGGTCGCCTTGAACCAGTTGATCGCATCCCCCATGGCCACGCCCGGTGCCGGCACGGCGCCGATGGTGGCGGAGTTCAGCTGGTTGAAGTGGGGCAGGGCACGGGGCTCTCCCTTCACTTCAATCTTGATCAGGCTGCCCAGCGGGATCGACTTGCCGTCGGCGGCACGCACGTAGTAGCCCTTGATGGACTCGGGGTTGAGACGGAACTTGCGCTCCACCTGCGGGATCACCTCGTAGGAGCGGCCATCCAGGTCGATACGGTTGACGTAACCGTCCGCCATCATGGTGCCCATGGTGATGCCGATGTCCTGCATGGTGATGCCGTAGGCACCCGCCTTGTCCTTGTCGATGCTGATCTTCATGGTGGCCGAGTCGTAGTTCAGATCGAGATCCGAATAGACGAACTGGCCGTTGGCCTGGGTTGCCGCCAGCATCTCACCCGCGATCAGGAACAGGCTCTCGAAGCTGTTCGGGGTGGTGATAACGAACTGGATGGGCAGACCGCTCGACGCCCCCGGCAGTTCCGGGAACTGGAAGGTGGTGATGGCCATCCCGGGGATGTCCTTCACCAGACCGGCGACCCGATCCAGCACCTCTTTCTGGCTCGCTTCACGCTGGCTCCAGGGCACCATGGAGGCGATACCGAACGCCTGATTGGAGTTGAACAGCCCCGAGAAGACCTGGGAGTAAGCGATCTCCGGCTGGTCGTCCAGGACTTTGTTCACGTCCGCCATGGTGTTTTCGATGTAGTCCAGGTTGGCGTTGGAAGGGGCCGTCCCCAGCACCGCCATGACGCCTTTGTCCTCGGACGGGGCCAGCTCGCTCGGAATGAACTTGAACAGCAGCGGCAGGCTGGCGAACACGATGACGGCAAACAGGATGACCACGATGCGCTTTTGCATCACGGCATGGAGCATGGCGTCGTAGCGGGCCGTCATCCGGTCCAGCAGATCGTGCACGGTACGCTCGAACTTGCCGGGCTCCTCGTTGGCCCTGAGCATCTTGGCGCACATCATGGGCGACAGGGTCAGGGCGATGATGCCCGAGACGAACACGGCTCCTGCCAGGGTCAGCGCGAACTCCTTGAACAGGGAGCCGGTGATGCCCCCCATCAGGGCGATGGGCGCATACACCGCCGCCAGGGTGACCGTCATGGCGATGACGGGCACGGCGATCTCCCGGGTACCTATGATGGCGGCCCGGAACGGCTCTTCCCCTTCCTTGATGTGACGGTCGACGTTCTCCAGCACCACGATGGCGTCATCCACCACCAGACCGATGGCCAGCACCATCGCCAGCAGGGTCATGAGGTTTATGGAGAAGCCGAACATGTCCATCATCATCACCACGCCGATGAGGCTCAGGGGAATGGTGATGATGGGGATGATGACCGCCCGGAACGAACCGAGGAACAGGGTGATCACCACCAGTACGATGGCGGCCGCCTCCAGTATGGTCTTGATGACCTCGTGGATGGATTCGTTGATGGCGATGGTGGAGTCATACAGGATGTTCACCTGCATGGTGCTCGGCATGTTGCGCTTCAGGCTCGGCAGCAGCTCCAGCACATCGTGGGCGATGTTGATGGGGTTGGCTGTCGGGGCTGCGTTGATGGCCAGAACCACGGCTTCGCGGCCATTGGCGCTGGCGCGATAGATGTCGTGGCTCTTCTCCAGGGAGACCTTGGCGATGTCGGAGAGACGGATCACCTTGCTGTCGCGGGTGGCGACCACCAGGCGCTTGAGCTCTTCGATGTTGCCGACCTGGGTCTCGGCGTTGCCGTTGAACAGGGTGAAATAGCCGGTGGCCTGGCCGGTCGCGGACTGATAGTTGTTGCTGTTGAGCACCGTCATCACGTCGCTTGAGGTCAGGTCAAAGGCGGCCATCTTGGCCGGATCCAGCCACACCCGCAGGGCGAATTCGACCCCGCCATACAGATCCACCTTGGAGACCCCGCCCACGGTAAACAGCTGGGGCTTGATGACCCGCTCCAGGTAGTCGGTGATCTGGCTGGAGTTGAGCTCCGGGCTGGTGAAGCCCATGTAGAGCACCGCCGTGGTGGAGCCGGTGGAGGAGGTGACCGAAGGGTCTTCCGCCTCTTTGGGCAACTGGGAACGCACCGAGTTGACCTTGGCCAGGATGTCGGACAGCGCGGCGTTCGGATCGGTGTTGAGCTTCATGTACGCCGTCACCGTGGAACTGCCCAGCTGGCTCGAGGAGGTCATGAAGTCGATGTTGTCGGCCTGGGCGACCGCCTGCTCCAGGGGCTGGGTGATGAAGCCCTGGATCAGGTCCGCACTGGCGCCATAGTAGCTGGTGTTGACCGTGATGACGGTGTTGATCACCTCGGGGTATTCACGCACCTGCATCTTGAAGATGGCCTGGAAGCCCAGCAGGGCTATCAGGAAGCTGAGCGAGATCGCCAGCACAGGCCGTTTTATGAATATGTCAGTAAATCGCATCGCAGCTCTCCGCGCTTACAGCATCGGGGTTTGTGCCGGAACGGCAAGGGCATCGTTCTCGACCACGTGCACCTTGGTATCGTTGCTCAGGCGAACCTGACCCGACAGCACGATTTGATCGCCAGCCTTGATGCCGGACAGCACATGGACATCGTTGCCGCGACGCTCACCTGCCTTGACCACCACCTGCTTGGCACGTTTCACGCCGTCAGCCTCGTGAATGACATAGACGTTCTCGCCATAGAGGGTGAAGGAGATGGCGGACTGCGGGATCACTATCTGGTCTTTCACCGTGGGCAGTATGATGCTGGCGCGGGCGAACATGCCGGAACGGAGCTGGCCGTCGTTGTTCGGAATGTCTGCCTGCACCTGGATCAGGCCGCTCTGATAGTTGACAGCGGGCTCGATGGCTGTGATTTGGCCGTCAAACTGGGTCTGGGGATAGGCATCCACGTTGATCTTGATGGTCTGTCCCAGGGTGATTTTGGAGATGTCGGTCTGGGGCACGGTGAAGCGCAAGCGCATCACGCTGGTGTCTTCCAGGCGCACAATCTGGGTACCCGGTTCCAGATACTGGCCGAGGAAGACGTTGCGCAGGCCCACGGCACCGCTGAAGGGGGCACGCACCTCACGACGGGCGATGGTGGCCTTCAGACTGTCGATGTCCGCCTCCAGGGAGCGGTAGCTTGCCTCGGCATCATCCAGCTGGTCACGGGAGATGGAGTTCTTCTGATAGAGGTTCTTGTAGCGCTCGAACTTGGCCCTGGCTGCCGGCAGTCTGGCCTGGGAAGAGTTCAGGTTGGCTTTTTCCACACTGGAGTCCAGGCTCAGCAGCAGTTGATCCGCTTTGACATGTGCCCCGGATTCGAACCGGATGCTGTCGATGGTGCCTGACAGCTCGCTGGAGAGGGTGACCCCCTGGTTCGGCTCGATGAAGCCGATGGCTTCAATGGTGGGGACCCAGTCCTGCGCCTTGGTGACCATGGCGGTGACCGGGAACTCGGGCTCGGGCCGATTGGCCATGAACTCTGCAATCTTCTTCTGCTTGAACATATTGAAGCCGATGACACTGCCAAACAGGGCGAGTGCTATCAGCAACATGATGGCCATCCACTTTTTCATGAACAGGCTCCTGTGATGGAAACATTAGGGTTTAAAATGGCATTCCAGCTGGCCCGGATGACCGTCTCCAGCTGTTCCTGCGTCAATTCGAAATCGTGAACCCGGCGCTGCTGTGCCAGGTTGGCCACGCAATCCAGACTCAATGCTTGCAACACCAGAATGGGGAGATCGATGAAGAGTCCCTGTTGGCGTCCTTGCTCAAAGAAGCGCTCAAGTGGCGCCCACGTCGCCATTATGACCGGATCCCGCTCCAATTCAGCCCCCAATTGAGAACTTTCGTACTGCAATTTGCACTTGAGTGCATTGGGGTAGCTGGTGAAGATGGCATCGATGTTGAGCCAGAGGCGCCGATACTGCTCATAGGACACCTCTTCTATCTGCACACCTTCCATGACCAGGGGATGACACTTGAGGATAGTGTGCTGATAGAGCTGGCGGATCAGGTCATCCTTGTCGCTGAAATAGCGATAGATGGTGCCTGCCGCCACCTTGGCTTTCTTGGCGACCACGGCAATGGAAAGGCCGTAGAAGCCCTGCTCGCCGAGGATCTCGTGAGCTGCTTCGAAAATGCGTTCTTTCTTATCCATGGTTATCAGAGGTCAACGACTGAATGAACGTTCATTCATTCTAGGTGGGCGCAAAGGCAAGTCAAGCATTGCCCATCATCTCTGACCCTATGGGGTGAGGGATTCAAAAAGTAGTGGGGAATTGCTGGATCCAGCCTGAACAAAACAAAAATAGTTGAAAAGGGTCGGAAGTGATTGAAAAACAGGCACTTGATTCTTTATGTCAAAAAAAGAGTAGACAAGGTCGGCATCATCATCAATAATGCGCCCCGTTCGACAGCGTAGCGCCCGTAGCTCAGCTGGATAGAGCGCTGCCCTCCGGAGGCAGAGGTCACAGGTTCGAATCCTGTCGGGCGCACCATCAAAAGTGCGCCGGTTAAACGGGCGTGTTGAAGAACGAAAACAGCTGTGGTGGCTGTAGCTCAGTTGGTAGAGTCCCGGATTGTGATTCCGGTTGTCGTGGGTTCGAGCCCCATCAGCCACCCCATTTTACAGCTTGTCAGGTACGCGAAGGTGGCGGAATTGGTAGACGCGCTAGCTTCAGGTGTTAGTGCCCCCCGGGTGTGAGGGTTCGAGTCCCTCTCTTCGCACCATACTTGCTGTATGACGAGGATGACCAGATGGTCATCTTTGTGTTTTTAGAATACCCCTCGGTGATTAGCGCAGCCCGGTAGCGCATCTGGTTTGGGACCAGAGGGTCAAAGGTTCGAATCCTTTATCACCGACCACATTTGAAAACCCCGCTCAGGCGGGGTTTTTGCTTTTTGGCGTTTCTCTTCCGCTTTTTCCTGTCACGTCTTTTTACACTTCTTCAGGCGCCTGTTCGCCACGAGTTCGGTATGCTGGGCCCGGAGCCGCGAGACAGGGGACGCTCGGGCACGGACCAGATACAAGGCCTATGCATCACCATATCACTTCTCTTCAACTCTCCGTGCTGGCCATGGCCGCACTGCTGCTGGGTGGTTGCGCCCTGCAGCCGAAACCGGAAGATCTTCTGATGGGCGCCGCCCCCAAGCCAAAGGCCGAACTCGAGGCCACCTTGGTAACCAGTGGTGGCTTCTGCGTGACCCTGAGCGAGCAGGGCCGTCTGCTGACCCAGCCCTGCGATCAGCAACCGAACCAGTCATTCAGCTGGGATGTCGGCGCCCTGCAACTGGCCGGGGATTGCCTGGTCGCCAGAGGGGAAGATGGTCTGGGGATGGAGGTGTGCCGGGAGGAGAGCCATCAATGGCAGTGGCAGGGGGATCGTCTGTTTAATCGGCAGGTGTCGCTGTGCCTGGATGTGGCGGGTCGCCGTCATAAGCCGGCCGTCCCCCTGCGCCTCGCCGAATGCTATGGCGGCGCCAACCAGAGCTTTGAGTGGACGCCATCCGGCACGCTGTTGAACCGTCTGATGCACCCGGCACTGGCGTGGTGACAAGAGAGCGAGAAACAAAAAGGGTGGCCACATGGGCCACCCTTTTTCGATCCGCGATGGGGATGCCTAATCAGCGGGTCTGGGAGGCGAACAGTTTCTCCAGATAGACGGCAACGCCATCTTCATCGGAAGTGAGGGTCTGTTCGTGCTCTGGCAGGGCCAGTTTGAGGCGATCGTGGGCGTTGCCCATGACCACACCACGGCCCACCATGCTCAGCATCTCGAAGTCGTTCATGCCATCGCCGAAGGCCACGGCCTGTGACATCTCCAGGCCGTGCTGCTCCAGCACGGCGCGCACGGCATTACCCTTGTGCACACCGGCATGCATCACCTCGAGGCAGTCAGGCAGGGAGAAGGTGACGTTGAGTCGATCACCATATTGCTGGTTGAGGTGCGCCTCTATCTTCAGCAGCTTGTCGTGGTCGCCGATGTAGAACACCTTGTTGACCCTGTCCTTCGGGTGGCTGGCGAGATCAGCCAGGCGGTAGCTGAAGCCGGAGTCGTGATGGAACTTCAGCAACCAGGGCAGCTCCTCTTCCACCAGCCACTCGTCGCCGTAGTAGACGTTGATGTGGATGGATGGGTCGCGCTCCATGGCGATCAGCTCGGCCGCCACCGTGCTCGGCAGCGCCTGGTTGTAGACCAGCTGATCCTGCTTGTCGTGTACCACGGCGCCGTTGGAGGTAATGAGGTAGATATCCAGCCCCAGTGCATCGCGGATGCTGCGTACATCCACATGGTGACGGCCGGTGGCGACCACGAACTTGACGCCCTGATCGACCAGACGGTGCAGGGTATCCCGGGTGCGGGAGGAGATCTGGTGCTGCCCGTTGAGCAGGGTACCATCGAGATCGGACACAACTACCTTGAACATCATTACCTCGACTTCAATTGAACGCCGGGGGAGTGTACCCCAGCGTCTGCCGTCACCCCATTTATTTAGGGATCCAAAAAATAACCAGCCCCTTCTGGTCGCGTCAGTAGCGCGCGAAGAAGGCCAGGGTTGCATTGAGCGCGGCGTGGCGCTGGGGATCCGCCTCGATGAAGAGCTCGTGCCAGGCCCCTTCGATACGCAGCGGCTTGCTCCCTTCACATTGGGCCTTGGCGCAGAAGGCCTCCTGGGCGGCGTTGTCCACCACGCTGTCCTCGCCGGCCTGCAGCAGCAGCAGCGGCGTCTTGATGGCGCCGGCGTCGGCCACGGCCGCGTCCGATCCTGTGATGGCCTGATGGATCCAGTGGGCGGTGGCGCCCCCCAGCCTGACCTGGGGATGCTGTTCGTAGATCTGGCGGAAGGCCTGATAACGCGCCGTGCTGTGGGTCAGCTCGTTGTCGGCAAAGCCGTGATCCTCATAGGATCCCTGACCCGGGCCGTAGGGGGGCTCGCCCACCCAGCCGCCGACCGTGCCGATGGTGGCCGCCAACCCCTTGGCCAGCCACTTGGGCAGGCCGCCGAGGTTGATGCCCATCATGGGGGAGGAGAGCACCGCCGCCTGGATGTCGTTCGGCCAGCGTTCCAGATAGCGGGCCGAGATGGCCCCCCCCATGGAGTGGGCCAGCAGGAACAGCTTGGCAGGCTTGTCCGGTACAATCACTTCGTCATGAAACTGTTTGAGATCGGCGACATAGTCGTCGAACTGGTCGACATACCCCTTCTCTTTGTCGGCCAGCATGCGGTCTGACATTCCCTGGCCGCGATGATCGATGAGGTAGAGGCTGTAACCCTGGCGCCAGAGATCCCAGGCCAGCTCCTGATACTTGAGGTAGCTCTCGACCCGGCCGTTGACGATGAGGATGGCGCGATCGATCTTGGGTTGGCGCAGGGCGGCATAGCGGAGGGTGACCCCGTCCTTGCCCTTGAACTCCCCCTCGACGGCATGCTGGCGCCAGAAGTCGGGCAGGGTCTGCTGATAGAGGGCGGGGACGTCGGCTTCAGTGGTCAGCTGGTAAGGATTGCTCACGGCAAGGGCTCCGGCAGAAAACAGGGTCAGGGCCAGCAGGGGCAGGTGGTTAAGCTTCATCAGTGTACTCTTCCGAAGGATCATCCGATTGTTGGGCGGCCCATCCTTTGCGGGTCAGCTGCATCTGCTGCCACCAGCGTTCGTCCGCCAGGATCTCGCCGGCCGGACCGAGCTGGGGGTAGTGCATCTCTTTCTCCTTGCAGAGCTGGGCATAGACGGGATAGCCCCCCTCGAACAAGATGGTGTTCTGCTCTTCCAGGCTGAGTGGACAGCCGCGCTGATAACAGCCGGCCAGTTCGCGCTGGCGCTGGGCCTCGTAAAGGATGGCGGCGGCGGCCACCGAGACGTTGAGGGACTGCACCATGCCTACCATGGGGATGACGATATGGTGATCGGCCAGGGCCAGCGCCTCTTCGCCGATGCCGTGCTTCTCCTGGCCCACCAGGATGGCGGTGGGTCTGGTGTAGTCGATGGCACGAAAGTCCACGGAGCTGTCGGAGAGGTGGGTCGCCAGGATCTGCATGCCGGAGGCCTTGAGTTCGGCCACCGCGCTGCCGATGTCCGGGTGCAGCTTCACGTCCACCCAGTTCTGGCTGCCGCGGGCAGTGCCCTTGCGCTTGTGGATCCAGCTCTTGGGCCAGACCGCGTGCACCCGGTGGATGCCGATGGCATCGGCGGTGCGCACGATGGCGGCCAGGTTGTGAGGTTTATGAACCTCTTCCATGCAGACGGTCAGGTCGAGCTGGCGCATGGCCAGCATGTCGGAAATGCGTTTGAAGCGTTCAGGAGTCATGTCGGTTTCTATGTCGTGAGGCCGGTGCATGCAACAAGGCTGGTGGCCTGCGGCATGGGGCCCTGGGTATCTCTTGAAAAGCAGCAGGCGGCTTGCGCCGCCTGTGTTCAGTTTTTCTGTCGGCTCACCCTGAGCACGTTGGGCATGACCCGGATCTTGCGCATGATGTTGGCGAGGTGGATCCGGCTCTTGGTGGTGATGAGCAGGGTGACCACATAGACCCGGCCATCCTTCTCCTCGGTGCTGATGGCGTGGATGTTGGCGCCGGTGGCGGCAATCACGTTGGCCAGCTCCGCCAGGGCGCCCTGGTGGTTGACGATCTCGATGCTGATGCCGGTGCGGAATTCCTGCTCCTGCTCCTTGTCCACCTCCCACTGCACCGGCAGGTATTTGTCCGGTTCGCGGCTGTAGCCCTTGATGTTGCGGCAGGACTCCTGGTGGATCACCAGTCCCTTGCCCGGGCTGATGTGGGCAATGATGGCGTCCCCCGGGATGGGGCGGCAGCAGTTGGCGAAGGTGACCAGCATGCCGTCGGCCCCCTTGATCGGCATCTTCTTGCTGGTGGATTTGGGCTGCTCTTCCAGCGGCAGTTCATCTCCCAGCATGCGGCGTGCCACCATGACGCTCATGGCGTTGCCAAGGCCCACGTCGGCCAGCAGCCCCTGCAGGTTCTCGTGTTTGGTATCGGCCAGCACCTGCTTGACGCGGGCTTCCGGGATGTCTTCGATGTTCTTGGCGCCGAGGGCATGGTTGAGCAGGCGGCGGCCCAGCACCACGGACTCTTCGGTGCGCAGGTTCTTGAGGAACTGACGTATCTTGGAGCGCGCCTTGGTGGTCACCACGAAGTTGAGCCAGGCCGCGTTCGGGCGGGCGCCGGGGGCCGTGATGATCTCCACCGTCTGACCGGAGTGCAGCGGGCTGCTCAGCGGATAGGGGTGGCGGTCGACCCGGGAACCGACGCAGGCATGACCGATGTCTGTGTGCACCGTGTAGGCGAAGTCCACCGGGGTGGCGCCGGCGGGCAGCTCCATGATGCGGCCCTCCGGTGTGAAGACATAGATCTCGTCGGGGAAGAGGTCGGTCTTGACTCCCTCGATGAACTCGAAGGAGCTGCCGGCGCTCTGTTGCAGCTCCAGCAGGCTCTGCATCCAGCGCTGGGCGCGGATCTGGGCCGTGGTGCCCGAGCTGTCCCCATCCTGCTTGTAGGCCCAGTGGGCGGCGACGCCCTTGTCGGCCATCTGGTCCATGAACTCGGTGCGGATCTGCACCTCCACCGGTACCCCGTGGGGCCCCACCAGGGAGGTGTGCAGGGACTGGTAGCCGTTGGTCTTGGGGATGGCGATGTAATCCTTGAAGCGACCGGGGCGCGGCTTGTAGAGGCTGTGCATCTGCCCAAGCACCCGGTAGCAGGTGTCTATGTCTTTCACTCTCACTCTGAAAGCATAGATATCCATCACTTCGTGGAATTGCAGTTCTTTCTTCTCCATCTTGTTGTAGATGGAGAACAGGTTCTTCTCGCGTCCGCTCACCTGGGCATCGATACCGGCTTCCCGCAGACGCCCCTCAATCTCGCTCTGGATGGAGTCGATGATCTCGCGCCGGTTGCCACGGGCGCGGCGCACCGATTCCCGCAGTACCCGGGAGCGCATGGGGTAGAGCGCCTCGAAACCGAGCTCTTCCAGCTCGTTCTTCATGGTGTGAATACCGAGGCGGTTGGCGATGGGGGCGAAAATCTCGAGGGTTTCCCGGGCGATGCGGCGGCGCTTGTCCGGTCGCAAGGAGCCGAGGGTACGCATGTTGTGAGTGCGGTCGGCCAGCTTGATCAGGATGACCCGGATGTCCTGGGTCATGGCCATCATCATCTTGCGGAAGTTCTCGACCTGGGCTTCCTTGCGATCGCGGAATTTGAGCTTGTCGAGCTTGGAGACGCCGGACACCAGTTCGGCGACGGCGTTGCCAAACAGCTCGGCCAGGTCGTCCTTGGTGACCGGGGTATCTTCGATGACGTCGTGCAGCACGGCAGCCATCAGAGTCTCATGATCGAGGCGCATGTCGCCCAGGATGCGGGCCACGGCAACGGGGTGGGTGATGTAGGGTTCACCACTGGAACGCATCTGTCCCTGGTGAGCATCACGGGCTACCACATAGGCTTGCCTGAGCTTCTCAACCTGCTCGGGTGGCAGGTAGGAACTGGCTATTTCTTTAAGATTTTCAAATAAATACAAGACAGTCCCCGCAGCGGTTAAACGGCAATCCGTGAAATTGAGGGTATGCCCTCGAGTTTGCGAGGTTTTCGAGCGGTTGTAAATGGGGAGAACAGCCGGCACCCGGGCGGGCGCCGACTATGGGAAGCGACTGACTTAGCCGCGACCTTCTGCGATGGCAGCAACGGCAGCCAGCTCGGCGGCTTCCTGCTCTTGCTGCTCGTAGCGGTCCTGAGTATCCATCACCTGGTTGTTGACCAGACCCAGTTCGATCTCGCGCAGGGCGATCACGGTCGGCTTGTCGTTCTCTTCGTCGACCAGGGGATCCTTGCCTTGTACCGCGATTTGACGAGCGCGGCGCGCGGCGACCAGCACCAGGTCAAAACGGTTACCTACCTGTTTTACAGCATCTTCTACAGTAACGCGGGCCATGCGGGACTCCAGTGTTTGGGCTTTCTGTGATTGAAAAAGCGGTGTTTAAAAATGACGCAAAAGTTTACTTGTTTTTGGCTTACTCTGCCAGTAGCTGTTTCAGCAAGTTTTGCTGGGCCTGCTGTTGCTGACGCATTTCCAGGCGCTGGCACTCTATGACGGCCCTGAGCTGGAACAGTGCCTGATCAAAGTCTTCATTGATGATGACATAGTCATACTCGTCGTAGTGCACCATTTCGGCAATGGCTTTCTCCATCCGGCCCTTGATCACCTCGGCGCTGTCCTGGCCGCGGCCGATCAGGCGGCGCTCCAGCTCCTCGCGGCTGGGGGGCAGGATGAAGATGGACTTGGTCGGCATCAGTTCGCGGATCTGGCGGGCACCCTGCCAGTCGATGTCGAGGAAGACGTCGATGCCCTGCGCCAGACAGGCCTCGATGGCGGCGCGGGAAGTGCCGTAGTAGTTGCCGAAGACTTCTGCCCACTCCAGAAAGTCACCGCGCTCGATCAGCGCCTTGAACTCTTCCACCTTGACGAAGTGGTAGTGCACCCCGTGCTCTTCACCGGGACGGGTGGCGCGGGTGGTGTGGGAAACCGATAGCTGCATCTTGCCGGCGGCGTTGTGCTGGGTCAGCAAGGCATTGAGCAGGCTGGACTTACCGGCCCCGCTCGGGGAAGAGATGATATAGAGAGTGCCTTGTTGCGCCATGTCTGTACCTTTAAGCGATGATCCGCGCTTTGGTTGTAGCAGAGGCCGCCGTCTTGTGCCCGATAAGGGAGACGGTTGCTCGCAATGCGCGGAGGAATCAGAGTCAGGAGGATGTAAAGGCGGCGAATGTTAGCAGATGGGGGCGGATAAAAAAACGGCCGGAATCATATTCCAGCCGATCAAAATATCCGTAGCTTGCTGTGCGGGCGTTACCCGCATAGAGGGCCATTCTGCCCACGGAGCCGGGGCCGGGCCATCAGATTATCCCTGCGCCAGGGCTCGGAATTTCCGAGTTGCCCTGGGTCGGTAGAAGATGCTTGTCGGTACAGAGGCGGTCGAAGGCGGCGATGACCCGCTCGCGGCTTATCTTGGCCATGGCGTCCGGATCCTTGAGGCGGGTGCGCCAGCCGAGCTCGGCCAGCGGCTTGCCGGTCTCCTGCTCAATCAGTTCCTGATAGACGCTGACCAGATAATCCCGGCACAGATAGGGGCCGGTACGGGCGGGGTTGTGGTGGGCGTAGAGGCCGATCACGGGTGTCCCCACCAGGGTGGCCATGTGGGCCGGGCCGGTATCCGGGGCCAGCACCAGGCTCGCGTCGCCAATCAGCGCCAGCAATTGCTTGAGGCTGGTCTGCCCCACCAAATCTTCCGGCTTGCTCTGGCTGAGGCGCTGGATCTCGGCGGCGAGATCCCGCTCCAGCCTGGCCGGTCCGCCGCACAGATAGACCTGAAAGCCCTTGTCTGCGGCGTGATCCGCCAGCGCGGCGTAGCCGGCGGCAGTCCAATTCTTGAATGCCTTGCTGGCAGCGGCGCAGATGAGCAGGGTCGGCTTACCACCCACCTTCTCCCGGGCCCAGGTCTGGTGCTCGGCGCTGATGGGCAGTTGCCAGTCCGGGGTCAGATCTTTTATCCCGAGCTCTTTGGCGAAGGCGAGAAAGCCGTCCAGCACGTGGGGGGAGGCGGGTGAGGGGACCCGATGGTTGGTGAACAACCACTGACCGTCGCTGGCGCGCTCCCGATCAAACCCGAGTTTGACCTTGGCCTTGATGCCGAGGGTGGCGATGCTGGCGCGCATGGCGGCCTGCAGGTGGAGCAGGGCATCGAACCTGCGCCCCTTGAGGGTCTGCCAGAGATCGCGATAGCCGCGCCACCCCTTGCTCTTGTCGAAGGGAATGACCTCGACCCCCGGCAGATCGGCGAACAGGGTCGCCTCAATCTTGCCGGTGATCCAGGTGATGCGGGTCTGGGGCCACTCCCGCTGGATGACGCGCACCAGCGCCAGCGCGTGGCAGCAATCTCCGATGGCGGAGAGCCGCAGGATGCAGATGGAGGAGGGCGGCGTTTGGAACAGCGGCATGATGTGGCGCAACGATGGCAAAATGGATGGATGGCATTATGCAAACTCCCCTGTGGATTGTAAAATTGCGCCGGTTGCCCGACCGGCACGGCTTTCTGAATGGATGCCCTGCACCCACTATCGACCGGAATTCTCATCATGCTGACACACACCACCCACAACCAGGTCTGCTGGTATGCCGACGGAGTCTTCCGCGATCCTTCCCCTGCCTTGTTCGATCCTGTCTGGTGGCAGACCCATCGCCAGGTGGTGGGCTCTTCCATCGGCCGCGGGGTGACCTGGTTCGTGAAGGATGAGTCCCGTCACTTGGTGCTGCGTCACTACTACCGTGGCGGCATGGTGGGCAAGCTGGTGCGTGACCGGTTCTGGTTTGAAGGGGTGGAGAGCAGCCGGGCCATGGCTGAATATCGTCTGCTGGCGACCCTGAGTGAACAGGGGCTGCCGGTGCCGCGCCCCTTTGCGGCCCGCATGGTCAAGCAGGGGCCCTTCTATCGGGCCGACATCCTGATCGAGCGTATTCGCGGCGCCAAGGATCTGGTGGCCCTGCTCAAGCAGGGGCCGATCGCCGGTGAGGTGTGGCACAAGATAGGCAAAACGGTGCGCCAGTTGCACGATGCAGGGGTCTATCATGCGGATCTCAACAGCCACAACCTGCTGCTCGACAAGGAGGGCAAGGTGTGGGTGATCGACTTCGACAAAGGAGCCATCCGCTCCCCCGGCAACTGGCAGCAGGCCAACCTGGAGCGGTTGCTGCGCTCCTTCAACAAGGAGTCGCAACTGCACACCAGCTTCCACTTCGTGCCGGAGAACTGGCAAGCCCTGATGGCAGGCTATCAGGGCAAGGTGGCGTGACGTCGGGTTCCACTTCGTAGCTGGAGGCTGGCAGGCCGCTGATGGCGGACCACCGGGGGCGAGGGGTGCGAGGCCAGCGATGCTGGCGCGGTTGCTCGGCGCCAGCACCAATGTTACTTATTGAGTGTGATTGCTTGGACAGATATTCAGATCCGGTTTCGAGGCGCGTGATGGAAAGGTATGAGACTCCCGGGGTTGAGGTCACCACTCCCCTTGAGGTGACGCTGATGGCACAGGCCATGGCGATGTTGGAGGCCGGGATCTGGACCTGGTCGGCCGGGCAGGGTCTGAAGCGGGACCCTTCCTGTCTGCAACTGCTAGGTCTGGAGGGGGGCGAGCTGGGAGATCTCGGCTGGCTGGATCGGGTACATCCGGATGATGCTCCCCGTCTGGCAGAGGCCCTGGAGGCCTGTCAGCAAGGGCGCAGCAACGGGCTTCGACTCGAGTACCGCATCCTGCACCATCAGGGCCATTACATCCGGCTGGAGGAGCGGGTCCGTCGCGACGAAGGGGGTCAACTGCTGGGGGTTGTTCGCCATCTGGATGCTGCCATGGCGCCCCTGGAGGATCGCCATGACACGGATCCCCTCACCGGCCTCGAGAGCCGCAGCCACTTCGAGCTGTTGCTGGATGAACGGCTGGCCAGCGAGAGCGGCAGTTTCTGTCTGCTGCAGTTCAGCGTGGATCACCGCAGCAAGATCCTGCAGTTGTTCGGGGAGGCGGCCTGCGACGCCATGCTGGCCAAGCTGGCCCGCATCGTGCGCCGCGAGCTGCGCCGGGAAGATCCCTTCGCCCGTTGGGACGAAGACGGCTTCATCCTGATGCTCTCCCAGACCGATCGGTTGAGCGGCCTGGAGATTGCCGAGCGGCTGCGTCTCGAGATCGCCGACGCCAGCCTGCTGCCCCAGCGCCCGGTGACCGTGAGCATCGGCCTGGTGCAGAGCCAGAGTGCCGAGCAGCTCGATCACCTGCTGGCCCGGTTGGCCTCCTGCCACGGTCAGGCGAAGCGGGAACACAACGCCGTGGTCGGCTGACGGCCAGTCAGTGTCCGCGTACCCATTGACGCCGATGGACCCATCAGCGTCAATGGTTTTCAGTCAGCGCTCACTGACCTGCTGACGCTGGCAGACCCAGAGAGAAGCCAGCATCAGCAGGGCGCCCAGACCGAGCCTGAGCAGGTCGGTATCCTTTCCCCAGAGCACCAGATTGACCAGCAGACCCGCGGGGATCAAGGCGTTGTTCATGATGGCCAGCACGCCGCTGCTGACCAGGGTCGCCCCCTTGTTCCACAGGAAGTAGCCGAGCCCGGATGCCCCGACCCCCAGCCAGAAGAGGATGCCCCATTGCAGGGGGCTGGCGGGATATTGAGGTTTGCCCAGCAGCCACCAGGCGGGCAGGGCGATCACCAGGGCGCCCAGATAGAAGCAGCCGAACACCGCCAGCTGGGGCGGCTGCTCAGCCTCCCGGGCCAGCAGCACCTTGTAGCCTACCTGGCCCAGGGCGAAGCAGACGTTGGCGCCCTGCACCACCAGGAATCCCAGTACATAGTTTTCGGTCAGGCCGTCGAAACGGATGACGGCCGCCCCCAGCACCGCCAGCAGGGCCCCCCACAGATAGACAGGCTTGAAGCGCCCTTCCAGCAGGTCGTGGATCAGGGTGACATAGATGGGGGTGAAGATGGTGAACACCAGCACTTCCGGTACCGTCAAGAGCAGGAAGGAGTGGTAGTAGAAGAGATACATGATGCCGAGCTGGATGGCACCGAGGGCCATCAGCTTGGCCACCAGATCGGGGCGCAGCCAGCGACGGCGCAGGAAGGGCAGAAACACCAGGCTGGCGAGCACGATGCGGGTCAGTACCGAGAAGTAGGCATCCACCTGACCGGCAAGGTAGACCCCGATCAGGCTGAAGGAGAAGGACCAGAGCAGGGTAACCCCTATCAAGTAGTTCATGTGATTGAATTGTCGTCAGTTGTCAATTTGGAGGGCGCTATGATGGCCGAGTTGGAAGGCGCGATCCAGCGTTTATGGGAAGGGTTGTCACAGATCGGAGCATTTGCCTTCGAGGCGAGCAACGGGGCCGGATCCGCCACCGACTGGTGCGGTCGCGGGGAGGGGGCCGTGGTGGTGACCGATCACCATGGGGGGTGGCTGTATGCCGAGACGGGTCGCTACACCACGCCCCATGGCCGGGAGCTGACCATGCACAACCGCTTCTGGTGGCAGCGCACCGCACGGGGGATCATGCTCTCCCACCTGCGCTACGAGCAGCCGGTGATGCTGTTCGAGCTGTTGCCCCGGGGGGACGGGCACTGGGTCACGGCCGAGCCTCATCGGTGCGGGCAGGATCACTACAGCGCCGAGCTGACCGAAACCGGCGAGGGTTTCCTGCTCACCTGGCAGATAACGGGGCCGCGCAAGAACGAGCGGTTGAGTTATCGCTACGGACCAGAGGCGCAGAGATAAAAAAACCGGCGCAGGGCGCCGGTAGAGGGGACAAATCGGAGGTTTTGTTAAAACGGTCCCAAAAACAGGAGAGATACACTCTCGTCACACACGCAGAGAGAGTCTTCAGGCATTCAGTGCATAGTTCAGCATGGCTTGCAGCTTGCTGTCGAAGAACCAGGGCAGCAGCACCATCAGCAGACCCAGCACCCCGGCCAGCCGGTGGCGATACTGCCAGCCGGCTATCAGTACCAGACCGCCGCAGAGGGTGGTCAGGATGCCTGACATAGGGCAGCCTCCCGCTGTTGGCGGCGCTGCTGTGCCCACTGGTTGAGGGCGACCGAACCCAGGATCAGGGCCAGCGCCACGCCCGTGGTGGACTGGATCTGCTCGCCGAGGAACAGGGCACCCAGCATGACGCCGAACAGCGGCACCAGGTAGTTGCTGAAGGAGGCGAAGGTCGGGCCCGCCTTCTGGATCAGCGCCATGTAGAGGAAGTAGACCAGGCCGGTACAGAAGATCCCCAGCATGGCGACGGCGCCCATGGCCTGCTGGCTCGGCAGGATGAGGGTGCTCAGGTCGGCCACGAAGGGCGCGGCCAGCAGCAGCTGGATGGCTGAGGAGATCAGGATGTTGCGGGCCACGACCACAGGATGGTCCTTGGCGAAGCGCTTGATCATCAGCAGGCCGATGGCGAAGCAGCTGGCACCAAACAGGATGGCCATGGCACCGAGCAGGCCGGCATTCATGCCGCTGGTCAGCTTGGGCCAGAACAGTACCAGTACGCCGACGAAGCCGATGATCACGGAGACGAGGCCGCCCTTGGTGATTCTTTCACCAGAAATAAACAAGGGAGCCGCCAGAATGGTCACAAAGGGGATACAACCCATGACCACGGCCGCGATGGCGCTGTCCACGTACTGTTGTCCCCAGGCCACCATGATGAAGGGGATGGTGGCGTCGAGCAGGGCGATCAGCATATAGGTTCGCCAGGGCGTGTGTTCACTCTTGAGGCGCATGAACAGGCAGAGCAGACCCAGGGTCAGGCTGCCGCACAGGGCGCGTCCGGCGGCCACCATGATGGGGGGCAGTTCAGCCACGGCCTGGTGCATGAAAATGAACTGGGAGCCCCACAACAGGCCGATCGCCAGCAACAACAGATAGCTACGCATTTGAATCTCCGATGTAATTCGCCTGCGCATTCTATGCAATCTGCTACTATGCCAAAAATGAATTGTCGTCATTCAACTATGGCCAATATCGATGGAACTGCCCCTCTCCCGCCTCGACCTCAACCTGCTCACCGTGTTCGACATGCTGATGCAGGAGCGCAACGTCACCCGTGCCGCCGAACGGCTGCACCTCTCCCAGTCCACCGTCAGCCATGCGCTGGGGCGCTTGCGCCAGGCGCTGGATGACCCGCTGTTCGTGATGAGTCGGCGCGAGATGATGCCGACCGAACGGGCCAAGGCGCTGGCGAGCCCGGTGCGCCAGGCGCTGGCCATGCTGGAGCAGGGGCTGCGTCAGGCCAAGGGATTCGACCCGGCAAGTGCGCGGCGGATCTTTCGCATCGCCACCCCGGGCTCGGTGGAGCACGGCCTGGTGCCGGTGCTGGTGGAGTGGATGGTGCAGCAGGCTCCCCACTGCCGACTGGAAGTGTGCGAGCTGGCGGACAGCGACTACGAGCGGGAGTTGGAGAAGGGGGAACTGGATCTGGTGATCGGGTTTGCCGGTGCCAACCACCTCTCGCCCCGGTTGTGGCGCGAGGAGTGGTTCAGCAATCCGCTGGTCTGTTTGTCGCCCCTCGGCAGCGCCCTGCCCGACATGCTGGGGCCGGGAGAACTGGTCAGCCGCCCCCATATCCACACCTCCAGCTGGGGCCACAGCCAGGCCATGGTGGATCTCTGGCTGGCCCGTTTCGGGGTGGAGCGGGAGCTGGGGGTCAGGCTGCCGAGCTTTATGGCGGTACCGCCGCTGATGGCGACCGGCCGCTACCTGGTGGTGGTGCCCGAGATGATCGGGCGCCACTTCTGTCGCCACTATCCGTTGCGCTTGCACCAGCTGGAACCCGCCATCCCCATCGTCTACCTGATGGCGGGCCACCCGCTCAGTGCCCATGACGAGGCGATCGGTTGGTTCAAGGGGTTGTTGCACCGGCTGGCGAGGGAGCGCTACGGCGCGGATGCGCTCGGCCATCCCGCGCCGCAGGGGGCAGATCACGCCAATCCGGAGAAGTAGTCCAGCCCCATCGCCCCCTTCACCTCGGCCAGCACCTCGTCGGTGAGGGCCCGGGCCTGCTCGGTACCCTGCTGCAACAGGCGCAGCAGCTGGCGCCTGTCGGCGATGGCTGCCTCGCGCCGCTCCCGCATCGGAGCGAGCAGGGTCTGCAGGCAGTCGTTGAGTACCTGCTTGCAGCGCATGTCCCCCAGACCACCGCGCTGGTAGTGGGCCTTCATCTTGGCCACCAGGGCCTTGTCGGGGTGGAAGGCATCCAGATAGGCGAACACCGTATTGCCCTCCACCTGACCCGGATCGCTCACCTTGAGGTGATTGGGGTCGGTATACATGGCGAACACCGCCTGCCTGATCTCGCCGCTCGACATGCCGAGTTCGATGGTGTTGCCAAGGGACTTGGACATCTTGGCCTTGCCGTCGATGCCGGGCAGGCGGCCAGTGTCGCTCAGGATGGGCTGGCACTCGGTCAGCACCTCTTTGCCAACCAGGGTGTTGAAGCGGCGCACTATCTCGTTGGTCTGCTCCAGCATGGGCAGCTGATCCTCGCCCACCGGCACGTGAGTGGCACGAAAGGCGGTGATGTCGGCGGCCTGGCTGACCGGATAGACGAGGAAGCCGGCGGGCAGGCTGCGCTCGAACCCTTTCTGCTGGATCTCCGCCTTGACGGTGGGGTTGCGCTCCAGCCGGGCGACACTGACCAGGTTGAGGTAGTAGGTCGTGAGTTCGGCGAGGGCGGGCAGGGCGCTCTGCAGGCAGAAGGTGGTCTTGGCGGGGTCGAGGCCAGCGGCCAGGTAGTCGGCCATCACCTCCAGCACGTGATCGGTCACCTTGGCCGGGTTGTGGCCGTTGTCGGTCAGCGCCTGCAGATCGGCGATCATGACGAACTGGCGGTAATGGTGCTGGGCGGCCACGCGCTGGCGCAGGGAGCCGACGTAGTGGCCGATGTGCAGTTTGCCGGTGGGGCGGTCGCCGGTCAGGATCACGGGGTTGTGCATGTCACTCTCTCCAGTTGGGTGAGCCGGGAGGGGACATAGGGATGAAAACAATGACCGCCTCTCGGCGGTCACGGTGTTTTCTTTGGGAAATTTTACATAGAAAAGCAGTGCCGCCTGTTTAGAAGCAGCACCACCAGTAGTTGTGATTGAATGAGGTCATATTCATGGCAAATCACACTACGCCTGTTCGATCACTTCTGCAAGGGCACGACCAGCATGTCGCAGGGCACGGTATTCATCAGCTGGCGTGCGCTCGAGGTGAGCAGGCTCCAGAAGCTCTGGCGATGGCCGCACACCAGCAGGTCGATCTGGTAGTCCTTGACCGCCTGGTTGACCCGCTCGCTCAGATCGCCGCAGATCACCAATTTCTTCTCGATGGGGTAGTCCACCGAGGCGAGGAAGGCTTCCAGCTTCTCCTTCGCTTCGGCGATCACCTGGTCCTGCACGTTGTCGATGTCGATGTCGATCATCTCGGTGTAGAGATCCTTGAGGTCCACATCCACATGGATCACCGACAGCTTGGCGCCGTTGGAGCGGGCCCGGTCGACCGCCTTCTCGATCACCTTGCGGTTGTCTTCCGACAGGTCGATCGCGGCCAGTACGTGTTTGTAATAGGTTCCATTCATGGGAGTTCTCCTCACTGATCCTGGGTCCACTATACCAATGTCTGCTGAAACTAAAACGGCATCGTCGCCACAGTTTCAGGATTTGCCTGACCCCGAACCGGAAGGCGTAGAGGTGCAGGTGGCCGGGGAGTGCATATTTTGAACAGGAGTTTGACGCCGGTCACAGGCGTGCTATTGCCCTCGGGAAGGTGGGGGAATAGGATGTGCCCGTGCTTCGCAATGAACACAAAACAACAAAAAGCATCTGAATACCGCTTTGGGGAGCCTCGCGCTCCCTTTTGTTTTTCTGCCCTCTTCCAGTCCATATCCCGTCCGACATCAAGGTAATCCCGCTCCCCTTGGTTATGCTGTAGCCAGTTCCCTTGGCAAAACGGCCAGGGCCCCTCACCTGCAACCGGGTGACGCTGTCATGGCCGTTTCTCATGTCCCACCGATGCACCGGAGAGTCCTTCATGATCATTCATCCCCAGATCCAGGGTTGTGTTGCCCGCAATTGCCACCCCATGGGTTGTCGCGCCGCCGTGCTGCAACAGATCGAACAGGTGCGGGCGGCGGGGCCGTTCAACGGGCCGAAACGGGTGCTGGTGCTGGGGGCATCGTCCGGTTTCGGGCTGGCGTCCCGGATCGCGCTCACCTTCGGCGCCGGGGCCGATACCCTGGGCGTCTCGTTCGAACGGGGTCCCTCCGACAAGGGGCTCGGCAGTGCTGGCTGGTACAACAACATCTGGTTTCGTCAGGCGGCGGAGCAAGCCGGTCGCATCGCCGTCAACCTGATCGGGGATGCCTTCTCCGATACCCTGCGCCAGCAGGCCATCGACGTCATCCGCCAGCAGATCGGGCAGGTGGATCTGGTGGTCTATTCGCTGGCGAGCGGAGTCAGGGTGATGCCGAATGGCACACAGGTACGCTCGGTGCTCAAGACCACAGGCCAGCCGCTGCAAGGCTGGGGGCTGGATCTGGAGCACGATGCGCTGGTGCAGCAGTCGCTGGCGCCAGCCACTCCGGAGGAGATCCGCGACACCGTCACAGTGATGGGGGGAGAGGACTGGCAGCGCTGGATGCAGGCATTGCAGCAGGCGGATTGCCTGGCCCCCGGTGCCCGGACCGTTGCCTACTCCTACATTGGCCCCGAGTCCACCTATCCCCTCTATCGGGACGGCACCATCGGCTATGCCAAGGAGCACCTGCACGCCACCGCCGAGACCATCAACCTGCAACTTGCCGGGATTGGCGGTCATGCCTGGGTGTCGGTCTGCAAGGCGCTGGTGACCAAGGCGAGCGTGTTTATTCCGGTGCTGCCTGTCTATCTGGGCCTGTTGATGGGGGTGATGAAGGAGCGTGGTGTCCACGAGGGCTGCATCGAGCAGATGCAGCGGCTGTTTGCCGACAAGATGTACGGGCCCAGAGGGGTCGTCGCCGATGGCAACCGGCTGATCCGGATGGATGACCACGAGCTTGAGCCAGCGGTGCAGGCCGCCGTCTCGGCACTCTGGCCCAAGGTGACGCCGGAGAACTTCCGCACCCTGGGGGATTTTGCCGGGTTGCGCCAGGAGTTCATGCAGCTCAACGGCTTCGAGCTGCCGGGGGTGGATTACGGTGCGCCGGTGAACGTGGCGTCACTCACTGAGCTGACGCCCTGACACCCGCACGAGGGGCATCAGGCGACGTTGCAGGCCAGTTCAGGGGAAAGGTGGGGAGACTGGGCCAGCACGGTCTGGTTGCGCCCCTGGCGCTTCGCCTGATACATGGCCATGTCGGCCCGATGAATGAGCTGGCTCAGGCTGTCATCCTGCGTCGAGCGTTCCGCCACTCCGATGCTGATGGTCATGTGGGGGGCGGCCAGGTAGGCGATCCGGCTTCTCAGCTGCTCCGCCAGCCGCCAGCAGGTGGCCCCGTCCTGGGTCATGGCCACCAGAAATTCTTCCCCGCCCCAGCGCCCGATCAATTGCTGGTCCGGCGCCCAGCTCTTGAGCTCCCTGGCCAACTGCCGGATAGCCTGATCCCCCGCCTGGTGACCATGCTTGTCGTTGATCTGCTTGAAGTGATCGATGTCGATGATGAGCAGGGTCAGGGGCGTTTCGTGCAGCCATTGCTGACCCAGTCTCTCCAGCAGGGCGCGCCGGTTGGGCAGCCCGGTCAGCTGATCGAAGGTGGCGAGCTTGTAGAGGTGGCGCGAGCTGCGGTGGAGCCTGCGGGTGGTGAGCCCGAGCAGGATCAGGGCGACGGCCAGCAGCACCAGCAGCAGCAATTGGTAGTAGCGGGCACTCTGCTGGTAGAGCAGTTGCTGGCGCTTGCTCTCGTTCTCCTGCTGCAACGCGCGATTGCTGGCCTCGCTGCGAGCCAGATCCATCTCGACCTGGAAGGCAGCCGCGTGCTGGCTCAGGGTCTGGTTGAAGTGCTGCTTGTAGTACTGCATGTAGCGGGTCATGGCCCCGTAGGCCTCGGGGTAGCGGCCCAGATCGGCCAGCAACCTGGCCTGCATCGCCCGACCATCCATGGAGAGAGGGGCGGTGTGCTCCATCAGCAGTTGCAGGGCCAGCTGCTTCTCGCCACGACCCAGCAGGGTTCTTGCCCGGATCTCGGTCAGACGGGAGGCCACCTGCGGGCTATCCAGCCTGTCATAGATGGCTTGTGCCTCCTCCAGGCTGCGCCAGGCTGAGTGCCAGTCCGCCCGTGCGTTGAACACCATGGCCTGGTAGCCGAGGACGATGGCGCGATAGTGGGGTGACAGGCTCGGCGTGGCCAGCAGGGTATCGAGCAACTGGCTGGCTCTGGCAGGCTGGCCCATGTCGATGTAGAGCCTGGCCATGTTGGCCCGGATGATGGCCTGGCTGTTGGGTTCGTTGAGCTGCACCATCTGGCCGAGGGCATCCTGATAATAGGTCTCGGCCTCACGGTAGAGATTGAGGTCCGCATAGAGGTTGCCGAGGGTCATCAGCAGACGGCCGCACTGCAAGGTGGAGAGGATGGAACCCGGCTCTTTCTGCTTGAGGTGATAGGCGGTCTTGAGCTCGAGGATCGCCTCTTTCATCTGCTGGGTACGGTAGAGGGCGAGCCCGTTGAGGGCATGCCACTCCGAGACTTGCCTGGGGTGATGCCTGACCGCTGGCCAGAGCTGGGTGAGGAGCTCGAGCGCCTGATCCGGCGTATCGGCATCCAGGGTCAGGGCAATCTGCTGCAACCGGAAGTCGAGCAGGCGAAGGGTCTCCTGCTGGGCATTGGCCAGACCGCGGGCGCGGGCATTGTCGCGCTGTGCCTGGGGATAGCGGCCAAGGGCTGCCTGGGCCAGGGACCTGGCGTAGAACAGTTCCATATCCTGCTGGGGACTGGCGTCGAGGCGCTGCAGATAGCCGACGGGATCGCGCGCCGCCTGCAATTCAGCCTCTTTCAGCAAGGAGGGAGCTGCCTGCAACTGGGTCATCCAGAGCAGCGCCAGTGCCATTATGAATCTCATTGAATCCTTTCCCCGACCAATGGCGCCATCATAATGGCTGATGTCACCTACACCATGTTTCTTTGCTTCTCTATAACCGTATGGGGGAGAGGATGAGGTGAAAAGTCGTCGCAACTGCGGGGTGCGTCGGTTGTCTCTGGTTGCGTCAGGATGAAACAGTGGCGACAATCGTGGGCAAATCACAGTGGAGAATCATCATGTTGGCCAAAGCCATGATCGAGAAGTTGAACGAGCAGATTAATCTTGAATTCTATTCCTCCAACCTCTACCTGCAGATGAGCGCCTGGTGCGAGGACAAGGGCTTCGAGGGGGCCGCCACCTTCCTGCGCCAGCATGCGGTCGAGGAGCGCCAGCACATGGAGCGCCTGTTCACCTACGTGAGCGAGACCGGCGCCATGCCGGTGTTGGGGGCCATCGAAGCGCCTCCCCATGAATTCAAGTCCCTGGGTGACATCTTCCGCACCACCCTGGAGCACGAGTATCACATCACCAAGTGCATCAACGGTCTGGCCCACGTCGCCTTCACCACCCAGGATTACTCCACCTTCAACTTCCTGCAGTGGTACGTGGCCGAGCAGCACGAAGAAGAGAAGCTGTTCAAGAGCATCGTCGACCGTCTGAGCCTGGTGGGCGAGGATGGCAAGGGCCTCTATTTCATCGACAAGGAGCTGGCCGAGCTGGCCAAGGGCGCCCCGGCCAGCATCATGGACGGCAACGCCTGATAGTCGTGGACACTTAGTGTTCAGTCAGTACAATGACGGCCCCTTGTAAAGGGGCCGTTTTCTATTTGCAGGTGTCCTTGTACCGCTGTGCTGGTGTCTGCCGGGTACAATGACGGTCCTTTAAGGTAAAGGGGCCGTTTTTCTTTTGATGGGTGAGTGACGATGAAACAGGTGGATGTGGTGGTGATCGGTGCCGGGGCGGCCGGATTGATGTGTGCGGCCCAGGCTGGCTACCGGGGTCGCTCCGTGCTGGTGCTCGACAACGCCAAGAAGCCGGGCCGCAAGATCCTCATCAGCGGCGGCGGTCGCTGCAACTTCACCAATCATCAGGCGGGTCCCCATGCCTTCCTTTCGGCCAACCCCCACTTCTGCAAATCGGCGCTGGCGCGCTATACCCAGCAGGATTTCATCGATCTGGTGGACAGGCATGGCCTGAACTACCACGAGAAGACGCTGGGCCAGCTCTTCTGCGACGACAGCGCCAAGGATATCGTCGACATCCTGCTGACCGAGTGCGACTGGGCTGGCGTGACCCTGCAGTTCCAGACCGAGATCCTCACCGTCAGCAAGACAGATGAAGGCTTCGTGCTCGACACCAGCAAGGGGGAGATCGCCTGCTCGTCGCTGGTGGTCGCCACCGGCGGCCTCTCCATGCCGAAACTCGGTGCTACCCCTTATGGCTTCAAGCTGGCGGAGCAGTTCGGCCTCACCGTGCTGCCGACTCGCGCCGGGCTGGTGCCCTTTACCCTGCATCAGGCCGACAAGGAGGCCTTCGTCGATCTGGCGGGGGTCAGCCTGCCGGTGGCGGTGACCGCCGAGGATGGCACCCGCTTCAAGGAGGCCATGCTGTTCACCCATCGCGGCCTCTCCGGCCCCGCCATCCTGCAGATCTCCTCTTTTTGGCTGGCGGGGGAGAAGATCCACATCAACCTGCTGCCGGATCTCGACATTCCAGAGACCCTCAAGACCTGGGCCCAGGCCCATCCTGCCCAGGAGCTGAAAACCGTGCTGGGGCGCGAGCTGCCCAAGCGCTTCGTCGACAAGCTGGTGGAGCTGGGATGGCTGGTGAGCAAGCCGATGCGCCAGTACAACGAACGGGAGCTGGAGGCGGTGGCCACCCTGCTGGGGGATTGGCAGATCCTGCCCAACGGCACCGAAGGGTATCGCACCGCCGAAGTGACCTTAGGGGGAGTGGATACCAACGCGCTCTCCTCCAAGACCATGGAGGCGCGCACCGTGCCCGGCCTCTACTTCATCGGCGAAGTGGTCGATGTGACCGGCTGGCTCGGTGGTTACAACTTCCAGTGGGCCTGGTCGTCGGGCTGGGTGGCAGGCCAGTACTGCTGAGGGATGCCGCATCCTTGCTGTGAATGGTCCCGTCAGCGGCCTCTCGGGTGACAACTTCCAGTGGGCCCGGTCGTCGGGCTGGGGGAGAGGCCGTACTGCTGACAAAGAGGCTCAGCGGATGAGTCCGAGCGGATCGGGCCGTGTCAGGCGGCCCGAGTGATGGAACCAGACGCGGCCTGCTCAGGCCGCGTTTTTTATGGTCGGTCGCTGGCTGCCGCTTGGCCTCTAGCCTCTCCTGATATTGGGCAGGAAGGCGGTCAGCAGACCGATAAGGGGCAGATAGGCGCAGACCTGATAGACGGTTTCGATGCTGGTGGCATCGGCCAATTTGCCCAGCAGGGCGGCCCCTATCCCTCCCATGCCGAAGGCGAAGCCGAAGAAGAGGCCGGAAATGGTGCCGACCTTGCCGGGTACCAGATCCTGGGCGTAGACCAGGATGGCGGAGAACGCCGACGCCAGGATGAGGCCGATGACGATCGACAGCACCGAGGTCCAGAACAGGTCGACGTGGGGCAGCAGCAGGGTGAAGGGAGCGACGCCGAGGATGGAGATCCAGATCACCCGCTTGCGACCGATGCGATCGCCGAGCGGCCCGCCGAGCACTGTCCCCGCCGCGACAGCAAACAGGAAGGCGAACAGATAGAGCTGGGCGCTCTCCAGCGACAGGTGGAACTTGTCCATCAGGTAGAAGGTGTAATAGCTGCTCAGGCTGGCCATGTAGAAGAACTTGGAGAACATCAGCAGACCGAGGATGGCCAGTGACCAGCCAATCTGGCGGCGGCTCAGGCCGGTGCCGGCATGGGCCTTCATCCGCCGATGGAAGCTGGCGGCATGGTGGCTGGACCAGCGGCCGACGAAGCTGAGCACGATGACCCCGATGAGTGCGAACAACGAGAACCAGGCCGCACTGCCCTGTCCCTTCGGCACGATGATGAGCGCCGCGAGCAGGGGGCCGATGGCCGATCCCAGATTGCCGCCGATCTGGAACAGAGACTGAGCCAGACCGGGCTGGTTGCCGGCCGCCATGCGGGCGACCCGGGAGGATTCCGGGTGGAAGACGGAGGAGCCCATGCCGATCAGCATGGCCGACAACAGCACGGCGCCAAAGCTGCCTGCCTGCGACAGGTAGAGCAGCCCCACCAGAGTGAAGCCCATGCCCAGAGGCAGGGAGTAGGGCATGGGTCTGCGGTCGGTATAGAGGCCGATCAGGGGTTGCAGCAGCGAGGCCGTGAACTGGTAGGTGAGGGTGATGAGACCTATCTGGGTGAACGACAGATCGAGCCCCAGCTTCAGGAGGGGATAGATGGCCAGCAGTACCGACTGCATCATGTCGTTCAACAGGTGCGAGAAGCTGATGGCGGCGATCACCGGATAAGCGGTGGTAGTCGGGTTGTCCACCGCGGGCGGGGCGGTGATCGGGGTGTCGGTACTCAAGGTCTTGTCCATGGCTGGGGTATCACTCCCTCTACCATGCCCTATCCCGGCGCATCTGGACATAACCAAAGTGGGCGAACGCCCGGATTGCGTTCGCGTGGCGCGCAGGCCGTTCATGCTGACGGCGTGTGGATGGCTGGTCAGATCTTGTGCTTGGCGCGGGGCGGATTAGTATAGAAGGCCTGCCGCCGTTATCCGGCTCATCACCCGCCATGGAGGGAACATGTTCGAAAGCCTGGGTGTCATCAACGTCTGGACCTATCTGGTCGGTCTCTTCTTCATCATCATCGCCCCGGGCCCGAACTCCCTCTACGTGCTGCGAACCGGTGCCGTGCGCGGCATAGGCCCGGGTTATCGCGCCGCCCTCGGCGTCTTCGTCGGCGATGCCATCCTCATTTTCTGCGCCTATCTGGGGATCGCGTCCCTCATTCGCACCACCCCATTGCTGTTTACCCTGGTGCGCTATCTGGGCGCCATCTATCTGCTTTATCTGGGGGGGAAGATCCTGCACGCGAACTTCATCGCCAAAAAGGCGGGACCGGCGTCCGAGATGGATCCCGGTGAGCGCTATTTTACCAAGGCCCTCACCCTGAGCCTCACCAATCCCAAGGCGATCCTGTTCTACGTCTCTTTCTTCGTGCAGTTCATCGACTTCAGCTATGCCCACACCTGGATCTCCTACCTGGTGCTGGCTGGCATGCTGGAAGCGATGAGCTTCGTCTACCTGACCCTGCTGATCTTCGGCGGTACCCTGATGGCCCGCTTTTTCCGTCAGCGCCAGACGGCGGCCCGTCTCGGCAACGGCCTTATCGGCCTCTTCTTCATGGGGTTTGCGGCCAGGCTGGCGACGCTCTCCTCCTGACCCCGGGGATTGCTGACCGTCCGGTGTCGGGCACCTAGTCTGGCCAGCAATCCTTGCCCACCGGGATGAAGCGGGACTGGTAGACGATGAGCTTCTGGTTGCCCGGCTGATTGATCCCGGGATTGTGGTAGGTCTCCCCGGGCAGCAGGTACTTGGGAAGGTGCGAATAAGCGGGGAAATTCTTCTCGGCTGACTCAGTCATTTCATTTTTTCAGTTTGAGCCGATCTTTTCTCCCGTAAATGCCTTGAATCAGCCTATTTAGACCGTTTCTTCGCCATTTAAGGCGTTATTCCCAGTTTTTAGTGAGATCTCTCCCACTGACGTATCATTTGGTCCGCCCGAAACAGGTTGGCCAGCGTGAATAACATCGCCAGTTGGTTATCGTTTTTCAGCAACCCCTTGTATCTGGCTTTCACGAAGCCGAACTGTCGCTTGATGATGCGAAATGGGTGGTCCACCTTGGCCCGGATGCTGGCTTTCATGTATTCGATGTTGATGGCCGTTTTGTTCTTGCGTGGATGCTGTTTCAAGGTTCTTACCTTGCCGGGGCGCTCGGCGATCAGCCAGTCCACATCCACCTCGGCCAGCTCCTCGCGCTGTGGCGCCCCTTGGTAGCCGGCATCGGCTGAGACAAATTGCTCCTCTCCATGCAGCAGATTACCCAGCTGATTGAGGTCATGCTCGTTGGCCGCGGTGGTGACTAGGCTGTGGGTCAGGCCACTCTTGGCATCGACACCAATGTGGGCCTTCATGCCAAAGTGCCACTGATTGCCTTTCTTGGTCTGTAGATTGGCCCCTTGAAGATCCAGACACTTCGCCCCTCTTAACTTAAGAGGTAGTCTTGGAACTATGTTCAGTACTAGTCGCAACGAGAAGATGGTCGAAGTGTTAACAGGGGCTGAGCGCCGTCGACGCCGGACTCCGCAGGAAAAGATCTCCATCGTGCAGCAGACCTTTGAGCCCGGAATGACCGTCTCTCATGTCGCTCGCTTGCACGACGTCAACGCCAACCAGCTTTTCAAATGGCGTAAGCAATTCCAGGAAGGGTCTCTCACGGCGATCACCGCCGGTGAGGATGTTGTTCCAGCCTCCGAGTTGGCTGCTGCCATCAAGCAGATCCGAGAGCTCCAGCGTCTGCTCGGGAAGAAGACCATGGAGAACGAGATCCTCAAAGAAGCCGTGGAGGTTGGTCGAGCAAAAAAATGGATTGTGCATGCGCCCTTGTTGCCGGGGGACGACGATTAAGTGCTGTGAGCCAGGCCCTTAATGTATCGCGTGCGCAGCTATCCGTTCGTGTTCATCGAAAACCAGGTTGGCAAGATGGTCGTCATCATCGCCAGCATGATGATGCTGCCTTACTTGGCCGGATCATGGAGGCGATGGCTGAGCTTCCCTCCTATGGCTATCGCCGAGTCTGGGCGCTGTTACGGCGTCAGTCAGAGGCAACACGACAGCCTGTGGTAAACGCCAAACGGGTATATCGCGTCATGCGCGATCATGGCCTGCTGCTGGAAAGAAAACCGGCTGCACCATTGACCCAGCGGGCACATAAGGGGCGTGTTGCCGTCAAAGAGAGCAATCGACGTTGGTGCTCAGATGGCTTCGAGTTTCGCTGCGATAACGGTGAAAAACTACGAGTCACGTTCGCCATGGACTGCTGTGACAGGGAAACCTTGGATTGGGCTGCCAGTACCGGGGGTTACGACAGTGACACGGTGCAAGATGTCATGCTGAGGTCTGTCGAACGTCGCTTCGGGGATTCGTTGCCGGCATCACCGGTAGAGTGGCTGACTGATAATGGCTCGGCGTATCGAGCCCATGAGACCCGCGCGTTTGCACGAGAAATCGGGTTGGAGCCCAGAACTACTGCGGTGAGAAGCCCACAGAGCAACGGTATAGCTGAGAGCTTCGTCAAGACGATGAAGCGAGACTATATCGAGATGATGCCGAAAACAGATAGCCGAACAGCGGTAGGCAATTTGGCCATCGCGTTTGAGCATTATAACGAGCATCACCCGCACAGCGCCTTGGGATACCGTTCACCCCGGGAATTTCTGCGCAGTCGGGTATCACAACCCTAAGCGGGAAAAAGTGTCTGGACCTATGGGGTCAAATCCAGTCTGATGCATCTGCGGATCGCGTTGCTGCTCTTTGTTCTTGGTCGAGCTGGGTGCCTCAATGATGGTGGCATCGACCAAGGTGCCTTGAGTCATCATGACGCCTGCTTCGGCCAGCCAGCGATTGATGGTCTTGAACAATTGGCG
>NZ_JAGKRI010000273.1:0-293 GCF_017939255.1 Aeromonas sp. Prich7-2 | reverse complement strand
GCATTCGCCTGCTCCACTCGCACCCGGTCCACCACCTCTCGGCCATAGCGAGCCACCACGTGGAACAGGTCGTAGACCACCTCCGCCTGCGGGCAGTGTTGCTTCACCTCCAGGTCGAACGCCGTGTTCATGTCCATCGCCACCGCCTCAATCTGCTGGCATCGCTCGCCGAGCTGCTCGAAGAAGGGACGGATAGCGGCCCGGCTGTTGCCGTGCCCCACCCACAGGACGCGGGTTCGCTCGGCATCCATGATCACGGTGGCATAGCGGTGTCCCTTGTGCAGGGCAAACTC
>NZ_JAGKRI010000037.1:0-89931 GCF_017939255.1 Aeromonas sp. Prich7-2 | reverse complement strand
TAAGAAGTTGCTTGAGGTACTGGGTTGCATTGATAATAGTCATGGCTTCGGGCGTGTCGGTTTTTTTTTGCGATTAAATCAGATCACAAACGAAGCCTTTTTTCTATCTATTTCAATTGGTTGTAGCTAAAGATCCTGTACATGTTTCCAACTTAAATGTCACTTGTGGGGTCGCTAAGTTACTGAATCGATTGATCAGCTAGTTTCCAACTTAAATGGTCATGATCAGGCGCTGTAGGACTGACAGCCAATACGCACAAGGCCACCCCAGGGGTGGCCTTGTTGTGTGTGGCGCCCGCGCGAACGGGCTACTCGCCCCGGCGCGCCGCCTCGATGGTGGCAATGTCAATCTTGTCCATCTGCATCATGGCCTCGAAGGCGCGCCTCGCAGCCTCGGGGTCGGGATCGGTGATCGCCTCGGTGAGGACCTGAGGGGTGATCTGCCAGGAGATGCCCCACTTGTCCTGACACCAGCCGCACTCGCTCGCCTGACCGCCATGGTCGATGATGGCGTGCCAGTAGCGATCCGTCTCGGCCTGGTCCTGGGTAGCCACCTGAAACGAGAACGCCCAGTTGTGGTTGACCCCGGGCCCGCCGTTGAGGCCGAGGCAGGGGATCCCCATAACCCTGAACTCGACCGTCAGCACGTCTCCTTCCTTGCCAGCGGGATAGTCGGCCGGGGCCCGGTGTACGGCACCGACTGCGGAGTCGGGGAAGAGGCTGGCGTAAAACCGTGCCGCCTCCTCGGCATCTCCGTCATACCAGAGGCAAATCCTGTTCTTGACTGGTCTCATTGTGTCGCAGCTCCATCCTGTTGTTTGTCCTTCGACGCCCGTGAGCGGGCGCCCCGATGGGTATCCTGCCGCCCGCAGCGCCTGCTGCTTCGCTGGGTGACAAGCCAGCCTGTACGCCGTTTGCCACCCGCTTGGGGCTTGCATGATGGGGTCAAGTGTAGTGGCATGGGGATCCTGGTCACCAGGCCGGGAGCCGGCATGAAGGCCGCAGCAAGAGAGGAGTCTGCCATGGACAGTACCCAGCGATTCTCGACCCGGGTCGAGGCCTATGTGAAATATCGACCCGGTTATCCCGCCGCCATGCTGGATTTTCTGGCAAGGGAGCTGGCCATGGGGCCCGAGTCCCAGGTGGCCGACATCGGCGCCGGCACCGGCATCCTGACCGCCCTGCTGGCCCCCCGGGTCGCGCGGGTCTGGGCGGTGGAGCCCAACGACGATATGCGGGCAGCCGCCAAACGGCTGCTCGCCCAGGTGGGGAACATCGGCTGGCTGCACGGCAGTGCGGAAGCCACGGGCCTGCCCACGGGGGCGATGGATCTGGTCACGGTCGCCCAGGCGTTTCACTGGTTCGATCGCGCGGCTTTTCGGCAGGAGTGCCAGCGGCTGCTCAAGCCCGGTGGCCAGGTCGCCCTCATCTGGAATGACAGGCTGACGAACACCCCGTTTCTCAAGGCCTATGAAGAGGGGCTGCACGCCTACTCGGGGGATTACGAGGAGGTCAATCATCGCAACCTCGGTGAGGCGGATTTTCGCGCCTTCTTCACCGGGGAGTACCGGCTCGATCGCTTCGAGAACAGCCAGCTATTCGATCTTGACGGGGTGCTTGGACGGCTCAACTCCTCCTCCTATGCGCCTGTGGCGGGCACGCCGGCCCACGATCAGATGACGGCGCTCGTTCGCCGCGAGTTTGCTCGCCATGCCGTTGACGGCAAGATAGCCTTCAACTATTGCACCCTGGTCTACAGTGGCCGGGTGTAGCCCCGTTCAGCGCTGACATCCGCAGTGAAAAGGCCCCCGCCAGTGATGGCGAGGGCCTTGTTTCATTTTGGCGGTCTGTATCCGGGCGATGCGAATGAGACCGTTGCGCGGCGAAGGGGCGGTATCAGCCCTGATCGATGCCGAGAATGGCCATGGCCTTGGCCAGGGTATCGACCGATTCCTGATGCTTGCCCGCGTTGTGCAGGGTCTCTCCGTCCGCCCTCAACTGCTTCACCTCGGCCAGTTGCTCGGCACTGAGGGCGGGGCCTGCGGCCAGGGCGTCGTCTATCTTCTTCATGTCCATGGGGCAGTGGAAGGCGAGGGCGCTGCCGCAAAAGAGCAGGGCGGACAACAACAGCATGAGTCTCATCTTTCGGATCTCCATGTGGGGTTCCCGTCAAGCATAGCCCGCAGGGGGAGGGCATTCGGGTTGAAGGGGGCGGGAGGCAGGGGCTACCATGACCCTTTTGTTGCGAGGAGGCTCCATGGCACTGACAAGGTTGCTGTCCCCCCTGACCAGTCTGGTGATCTTCATTCTGGGTCACGGTCTGTTCAATACCCTGCTGACGGTGCGTCTCTCCGCCGAGCAGGTGTCCGCCCAGGCCATCGGTCTGGTGTCGGCTGCCTATTTCGGCGGTCTGGTGCTGGGGACTTTCATCAATGCCCGCCTCATCATCCGGGTGGGTCATATCCGGGCCTATGCGGCTTACGCCTCCCTGCTCTGTTTTCTGTTTCTGCTGCACGGCATGGTGGTGGAGCCTGTCACCTGGGCGGCGCTGCGGCTGATCGGGGGGTTTGCCACCGGCGGCCTGTTCGTGGTGCTGGAGTCCTGGATGCTGGTCTCAAGCACCCCGGCGAACCGGGGGCGGTTGATGTCCCTCTACATGATCCTGCTGTACGGTTCACTTGCCCTGGGCCAGCTGCTGCTCAAGCAGGTGGACCCCATGGTGCTGACGCCGTTCGCCCTGTGCGCCATGGCGGCGACTCTCTCCGTGGTGCCTCTGGCGCTCTCCCGAGTGGCGACGCCGGCCATTGTGGCACCCCAGCCGGTGGGAGTGCTGGAGCTGGTGCGCCTCACTCCGGCGGGGATGGGCAGCAGCTTTACCTCGGGCCTCATCCTCGGGGCCATCTATGGGCTGTTGCCGCTCTATTTCACCGACAGCGGCGCCTCCCTCTCCCAGGTGGCGGACATGATGGCGCTGGTGATCCTGGGGGGGATGTGTCTGCAATATCCCATCGGGCGTGCATCTGATCGTTACGACAGACGGTTGGTGATCCTGCTGCTCTGCGCCCTGCTGACCCTGATCGCGTTGCTGATGGTGCTGCTGCCGGAGCCCTGGCGCGAGCCAATCGAGGGGACTCTTGTCTTCCTGCTGGGGGGCATGGCGTTCTCCATCTATCCCTTGAGCCTCAGCCATGCTTGCGATGAACTGCGCCCGGATCAGGTGCTGGGGGCAAACCAGGGGCTGCTGCTTGCCTACAGCCTGGGAGCCATGACGGGTCCGCTGCTGGCCCCCTTTACCATGGCGACGTTCGGACCACAGGGGCTGTTCGTCTACTTTGCCCTGTGCGGTCTGCTGCTGTCGGCCTATCTCGGCTGGCGCAGGCGTAAGCGAGCCCCCATTCCGTTGACGGAGCATCAGGTCTTCATGCCGGTGCCCCCCAACACCCCCATGACGGCGGAGCTGGAGCCAAGAACAGATCTGGAAGGGGAGACAGTGCCGGCGAGCTATGCCGCGCCTGACGCAGAAGAGAGAGCGGTGAGTGAAGAGGGGCAGGAGAGGGACGCGCCGCAAGGACGTTGAAGGCTGCCGACCCAACGACAGGGATAAAAAAACCGACTCCAGGGAGTCGGTTTTTTGTTGGGCGGTTATCAGGCGGTCACGGCATCGGCCTGGGTAGCTTGTGCTTCCGGCGCCGGGTTGCGAATGAGGTAATCAAACGCACCCAGGGCGGCGGTGGCACCTGCCCCCATGGAGATGATGATCTGCTTGAACGGTACCGTGGTGGCATCCCCTGCGGCATAGACGCCGGGCAGGGAGGTGGCACCCTTGGTGTCGATCTCGATTTCGCCAAAGCGGGTCAGGGCCACTTCGCTCCCCTTGAGGAACTCGGTGTTCGGCACCAGGCCTATCTGGACGAAGATGCCGGCCACCGCCAGATGCTTGATCTCGCCGGTGGTGCGATCTTCGTAGTCCATGCCCACCACCTTGCTGCCGTCGCCGATGACTTCGGTGGTGCGGGCGCTCATGATGATGTCGATATTGCCCATGGAACGGGCCTTCTTCTGCAACACGTCGTCGGCACGCAGGGTATCGGCGAACTCCACCACGGTGACGTGCTCGACGATACCGGCCAGATCGATGGCCGCCTCGATGCCGGAGTTGCCGCCACCGATCACCGCAACCCGCTTGCCCTTGAAGAAGGGGCCGTCACAGTGGGGGCAGTAGGCCACACCCTTGGTACGGTACTCGAGTTCACCCGGCACGTTCAGGTCGCGCCAGCGGGCACCGGTCGCCAGGATCACGGCGCGGCTCTTCAAGGTGGCACCGGAGGCGAGGTCCACGTTGACGTAACCATCCTTGCTGATGGCGGCGGCGCGCTGCTCGGTGATCACTTCCACGCCGTACTGCTTGACGTGCTGCTCCAGGCTGGCGGCCAGCTTGGGGCCCTCGGTGTAGGGCACGGAGATGAAGTTCTCGATGCCGACGGTGTCCATCACCTGGCCACCGAAACGTTCGGCGACAATGGCGGTGCGAATGCCTTTGCGGGCGGCATAGATGGCCGCGGCGGCACCGGCCGGGCCACCGCCCACCACCAGCACGTCATAAGGCGCTTTTTCGCTCAGCTCTTGCGCCTTGCGCTCGGCAGCACCGGTGTCGAGTTTGGCGACGATCTCTTCCAGCGAGATGCGGCCCTGGCTGAACGGCTGACCGTTCAGGTAGACGTTCGGGACCGCCATGATTTGACGCTCGTTCACCTCATCCTGGAACAGGGCACCGTCGATCATGGTGTGGGTGATGCCGGGGTTCAGGGTGGACATCAGGTTCAGGGCCTGTACCACGTCCGGACAGTTGTGGCAGGAGAGGGAAATATAGGTCTCGAAGTGGAACTCGCCCTTGAGGTTCTTCACCTGCTCCAGCACGGCCGGATCGGCCTTGGAGGGGTGACCGCCGCTTTGCAGCAGGGCGAGCACCAGCGAGGTGAATTCATGACCCATGGGAATGCCGGCAAAGTGCACGCGCGGGGCCTGGCCCTGGGGCGCGATGCTCATGGAAGGCTTGCGGGCATTGGTGCCATCGGTCAGGGAAATTTTGGGGGACATCTCGGCGATCTCGCTGGCCAATGCCAGGAGTTCGGCGGATTTGTCGCTGTCATTGCCGGACACGCTGATCTCGATGGGATTGACGATGTACTGCAAGTAACCGTTGAGTTGTTGTTTGAGGTTGGTATCTAACATGGTCGAATTCCTTCTTGCTGAATGCGGGTCGGCACGATGACCGGATACAGAAAACAGAGGTCCACACAGCAGACCGGCGCATTTTCTGAGGGCCGTAAACAAGACCGGCCCTTGAACGGGCCGGTCTTCAGAGCGGGGAGGCTTAGATTTTGCCTACCAGATCCAGGGACGGGGCCAGGGTGGCGTCGCCTTCTTTCCACTTGGCCGGGCACACTTCACCCGGGTGGGAAGCAACGTACTGGGCAGCCTTGACCTTGCGCAGCAGTTCCAGTGCGTCACGGCCGATGCCGCCAGCGTTGATTTCAACGATCTGGATGACGCCTTGCGGGTCGATGACGAAGGTACCGCGGTCAGCCAGGCCAGCTTCTTCGATCATCACGCCGAAGTTGCGGGTGATGGTACCGGTGGGGTCGCCGATCATCGGGTACTGGATCTTCTGGATGGTGTCAGAAGTGTCGTGCCAGGCCTTGTGGGTGAAGTGGGTGTCGGTGGAGACGGCGTAGATCTCGACGCCCAGCTTCTGGAATTCGGCGTAGTTGTCGGCCAGGTCGCCCAGCTCGGTCGGGCAGACGAAGGTGAAATCAGCCGGGTAGAAGAACACCACGGACCACTTGCCTTTCAGGTCAGCGTCAGACACCTGAACGAATTTGCCATTGTGGTAGGCGGTGGCGTTGAACGGCTTGATTTCAGTGTTGATGTAGGTAGACATGTATTTGCTCCTTGGTGATGTACATATGCCTGTCTGGTGTTGAAGAGTCGTGCCAGACGAGGCGCTTAACTTTCGATGGAGTCATCATAGTGACTTTTTCTAATCGGTCAAAGCCACAATTTTGAATCACATAAATCTATTTATTAGATAGACCATCACAACTGTACCTAACATGAATATCTCAGGCCTTCGGAGATAACTCATTGTCGAAGTTCAATTTCTGTCCTGCATGTCACATTTTCAAGGGCTGGGCCGGATTTGTTTTCATTGCGTGAGCAGAGAAGGGGGCAGACGAGGCGGCGCAGTAGAAAAAAGAGGGATAAAAAAATCCCGGCGCCGTCGCACAGACAGGGCCGGGTCATCAAACAAGGAATGGCGATAAATATGCTTTACAGCAAAGACTAACTACGGGGTGTGCAAACTTGCAGACATATGAAGAGAAGATGGCGGGTGCACAATCCTCATCTCCTCTTCGGCAACCATTGCATGGTGGGCATCATAGTGTGATGAATGTCACAACGCAAGTTTTGTGGTGTAATTTTACAGTCAAATTGAAAGTGTTTCACTTGAATAGCCGTTTTTTTAGACTGAAAACGCTTTTATTGTAATTTTATTACATAATTTTAAGATCAAAAGTCGGTTGGGGGCTCCTGCTCCTCCATCAGCTCCAGCAGATTGATGGCCACGGCGATGAAGTCCGACTCGGTGACGATGCCAACCAGCTTGCGCCCCTTGAGTACCGGCAGACAGCCATATTTGTGGCGCTGCAGATACAGGGCCGCCTCCTTGATGCCGGCGTGGGGATCCACGCTCGCCACCTGACGGGTCATGATCTCGTCGAGCTGGACGCTGTCGGTGAACTCCGCCTCCCGCTCGGGGTTGATCAGCAGCAGCTTGGATTCACGGGTGGCCAGGATGTCCGAGAGGGTGACCAGACCGAGCAGATGCTGGTGTTCATCGACGATGGGAACGTGACGGATCCGCTCCTGCTGCATCAGCTCCATCGCCTGCTTGACGCTGTTTTCCGGACCCAGGGTAAAGGGGTGTTCAGTCATGATCTCGGAGAGGGTCATCATGGTGGGCCTCCTTGTGTGTCTGCTTCCACCCTAGCCCAGCCCCCGTCGCCAGAACATGATCGGGGTCAATACAAAACCTTAAAGGTTTTTTAACGGGCCCAACCTCACAAAATGGCCCGCTATCCCTTGTCTTCCTTGGGTTTTTAGTCTTTTGGGTTGCCTTGGAAGAGGGGGATAACTAGACTAGCCGCCGATTCCCCCGAGGTGAAAGATGCAAGTATCCGATTTTCATTTTGATCTGCCAGACGAGCTGATTGCCCGCTACCCCATGGCGGAGCGTACCGCCAGCCGCCTGCTGCAGCTCGATGGTCAAACCGGCGCCCTGCGCCACGGTCATTTTGTCGATGTGCTTGACCAGCTCAACCCCGGCGATCTGCTGGTGTTCAACAATACCCGGGTCATTCCGGCCCGCATGTTTGGCCAGAAGGCCAGCGGCGGCAAGCTGGAGGTGCTGGTGGAGCGCATTCTGGACGAGCACAGCGTGCTGGCGCACGTCCGCTCGTCCAAGTCCCCCAAGCCAGGTACCCGTCTCCTTCTGGATGGCGGTGCCGACGGCGTGCCCGTCGAGGCCGAGATGCGTGCCCGCCACGACGCTCTGTTCGAGATCCACTTCCTCGACCCGCGCCCTGTGCTGACCATTCTGGATGCCATCGGCCACATGCCGTTGCCTCCCTATATCGACCGCCCCGACGAGGATGCCGACAAGGAGCGCTACCAGACCGTCTACAACCAGAAGCCGGGTGCCGTGGCGGCGCCGACCGCCGGTCTGCACTTCGACGAGCCGCTGCTCGAGCAGATCCGTGCCAAGGGCGTGGAGATGGCCTTCGTGACCCTGCACGTGGGGGCGGGCACCTTCCAGCCGGTGCGCGTCGACAAGATTGAAGATCACCACATGCACTCGGAATACGCCGAAGTGCCCCAGGAGGTGGTGGATGCCATCGCGGCGACCCGCGCCCGCGGCGGTCGGGTGGTTGCGGTGGGCACCACGTCGGTACGATCCCTCGAGAGCGCAGCCAAGGCGACCCTGGCCCAGGGCAAGCCGCTGGCGCCCTTCTTCAATGACACCGACATCTTCATCTTCCCCGGTTACGAGTTCCAGGTGGTCGATGCCATGATCACCAACTTCCACCTGCCCGAATCCACCCTGATCATGCTGGTCAGCGCCTTTGCCGGCTATGACAACGTGATGGCCGCCTATCAGGCCGCCGTGGCGGGACAGTACCGTTTCTTCAGCTACGGGGACGCCATGTTCGTCACCCGTCGCCGGGTGCAGGGTTAAGCCTTGCCCTTCAGAAGTCGTTCAGGCTCTGCTTGTCAGTATGCCGGCCGGCTTCATATTACCGGGCCCCTCGGGCCCTTTGTTGTCAGACTGTTTCTCTGACTGAATAGAGGTAGCAATGAAATTTGAATTGAAAACCACCGATGGGCGTGCCCGTCGCGGTCAACTGGTGTTCGAGCGTGGCGTGGTCCAGACCCCGGCCTTCATGCCGGTCGGCACCTACGGCACCGTCAAGGGGATGACACCGGAAGAGGTGCGTGAGACCGGAGCCCAGATCCTGCTTGGCAACACCTTCCACCTCTGGCTGCGCCCGGGTCAGGAAGTGATGCGCGCCCACGGCGATCTGCACGACTTCATGAACTGGCAGGGGCCGATCCTGACCGACTCCGGTGGTTTCCAGGTGTTCAGTCTGGGGCACATCCGCAAGATCACCGAGGAGGGGGTGCACTTCCGTCATCCCATCAACGGCGAGAAGATTTTCCTCGATCCCGAGAAGTCCATGGAGATCCAGTACGATCTGGGTTCCGACATCGTGATGATCTTCGACGAGTGCACCCCGTACCCGGCCACTTACGAGGAAGCACGCAAGTCCATGGAGATGTCCCTGCGCTGGGCCAAGCGCTCCCGTGACAAGTTCGATGCGCTCGGCAACAAGAACGCCCTGTTCGGCATCATCCAGGGTTCTGTCTACGAACCGCTGCGGGATGTGTCGCTGGACGGTCTCCTTGAGATCGGCTTCGACGGTTACGCGGTCGGCGGTCTCGCCGTGGGTGAGCCCAAAGAGGACATGCATCGCATCCTTGACCATGTCTGCCCGAAAATTCCGGCCGACAAGCCGCGCTACCTGATGGGGGTGGGCAAGCCGGAGGATCTGGTGGAAGGGGTGCGCCGCGGTATCGACATGTTCGACTGCGTGATGCCGACCCGCAACGCCCGCAACGGTCATCTCTTTACCACCGATGGGGTGGTCAAGATCCGCAACGCCAAGTACCGGGAAGACACCAGCACCCTGGATGCGGACTGCGATTGCTACACCTGCAAGAACTACACCCGCAGCTATCTGTACCATCTGGACAAGTGCAACGAGATCCTCGGTGCCCGTCTGAATACCATCCACAACCTGCGTTATTACCAGCGCGTGATGCAGGGTTTGCGGGACGCGATCGAGCAGGGTAAATTAGACGACTTTGTAACTGAGTTTTACCGTCGGCAAGGGAAGCCTGTGCCTCCACTGGCTGAAAATGACGTGAAATAACAACGACATATAAGTTAGTATTCAAATCTACATCAATAAGAGGTTGTTAAATGAGCATTATCTCCAAGGCGTATGCAGAAGGCGCGGCTCCGGCAGCACAGGGTGGTGGCATGGAAATGATCATCATGCTGGCCGTGTTCGGTCTCATCTTCTACTTCATGATCTACCGTCCCCAGGCCAAGCGTGCCAAGGAGCATCGCAATCTGATGAGCTCCCTCTCCAAGGGCGACGAAGTGCTCACTTCCGGTGGCCTGGTCGGCAAGATCGCCAAGGTTTCCGCCGACAGCGACTACATTGTGCTGGCCCTGAACGATCAGACCCAGGTCACCATCAAGCGTGACTTCGTCTCTGCCGTTCTGCCCAAGGGTTCTATCCAGTCCCTCTAATCTCCCGAGGAGCACAGCGTGTTAAATCGCTATCCGCTGTGGAAATACCTGATGGTGATCGTCGTGATCGCCATCGGTTTTCTATATGCAGCCCCCAATCTTTACGGCGAAGACCCGGCCTTGCAGGTCTCTGCCAGCCGTGGTGCCGAAGTCAAACTAGAAACCCTCGATCAGGTGAAGGAAACCCTCGACGAGGCGAAGATCCCGGTCAAGCATGCGGCGTTCGAGCACGGCTTCATCCTGATCCGTTTCAACAACACCGAAGACCAGCTCAAGGCGCGCGACATAGTGGCCAACAAGCTGGGCGACAACTTCATCACCGCCCTCAACCTGGCACCCTCCACCCCCGCCTGGCTCGAGGCCATCGGCGCGGCGCCCCTGAAGCTCGGCCTTGACCTGCGGGGCGGTGTGCACTTCCTGATGGAAGTGGACATGGCCGAAGCGCTGGCCAAGCAGCAGGAACAGATGGTGCAGGATTTCCGCGCCGAGCTGCGCACCCAGAAGATCCGCTACTCCGGTGTACGCCGGGTCGGGGATCAGGTGCAGGTGGTCTTCCGTGACGAGGCCGATCAGGCCAAGGCACTCTCCTTCCTGCGTCGCCAGAATGCGGATCTTGTCTTCACCACCGACCAGAAAGGGGATGACTTCATCCTGCTGGCCAGTCTGAGCGAAGCCAAGGTCAAAGAGGTGAAGAAGTATGCCCTCGAGCAGAACATCACCATCATCCGCAACCGGGTGAACGAACTGGGTGTGGCCGAGCCGCTGGTCCAGCAGCAGGGCGGTGAGCGTATCATCGTCGAGCTGCCGGGGATCCAGGACACCGCCCGTGCCAAGGAGATCCTGGGTGCCACCGCGACCCTGGAGTTCCACATGGTCGATGAGGCTGCCGATATCCAGGCCGCTGCCGCAGGCCGCGTGCCGCCGAGCTCCAAGGTCTACAACGATCGCAACGGTCGTCCCGTGGTACTGCAAAAGCGCGTGATCCTGACTGGTGACCACATCGTGGGTGCCCAGTCCGGTTTCGATGAATACAGCCGTCCTCAGGTCAACATCAAGCTCGATGGTCAGGGTGGCAACAAGATGGCCAACTTTACCAAGGACAACGTCGGCAAGGGCATGGCGACCGTCTTCATCGAGTACAAGCCGGTGGGTCAGCCTGGTCCGGACGGCAAGCGCAAGTTCCGCAAGCAGGAGGAGGTGATCAACGTCGCCACCATCCAGTCTCGCCTGGGTAGCCAGTTCCGCATCACCGGGATCGACAACGCCAACGAAGCCCACAACCTGGCGCTGCTGCTGCGTGCCGGTGCCCTGATTGCCCCCATCCAGATCGTCGAAGAGCGCACCATAGGCCCGAGCCTGGGTCAGCAGAACATCGACAGCGGGATGGAAGCCATCGGCTGGGCCATGCTGGTGATCGTGCTCTTCATGGGGATCTACTACCGTGCCTTCGGCTGGGTGGCCAATCTGGCGCTGACCATGAACCTGGTGCTCATCGTCGGTATCATGTCGATGATCCCGGGGGCCACCATGACCCTGCCGGGCATCGCCGGTATCGTGTTGACGCTGGGGATGGCGGTGGATGCGAACGTGCTGATCTACGAGCGTATTCGTGAAGAGATCCGCAATGGTCGTGGGGTGCAGCAAGCCATTCACATGGGCTTTGATCGCGCCTTCTCCACCATCGCAGACTCCAACATCACCTCGCTCATCACCTGCGTGATCCTGTTCGGTATCGGTACCGGTGCCATCAAGGGCTTCGCCCTGACCCTCGGGATCGGCCTGACGGCGTCCATGTTCACTGCCATCACGGTATCCCGCGCCATCATCAACCTGGCCTGGGGTGGACGGCGCATCGACAAGCTGCCGATCTAAGGAAGAGACATGTTTCAAATTCTACATTTTGAAAAGCCCATCCCCTTCATGCGTTTCGCCAAGCTGGGTATGGTCCTCTCTGCTCTGGTGACGGTGCTCGCCCTCTACGTTCTGTACGATCGTGGCCTGAACTGGGGGCTGGACTTCACCGGCGGTACCACCATCGAGGTGGGGTTCCAGCAGTCGGTGAGCCTGGACAAGATGCACGAGGCGCTGGATCAGCAGAAGATTGACGGGGCGACCCTGCAGTTCTTCGGCTCCAGCCGTGATGTGCTGGTGCGTATGGCACCCCAAGAGGGCGTCAAGGTCGAGCAGCAGGGCAACGAGGTCCTGGCGGCCGCCAAGCTGGTCGACGAGAGCGCCGTGCTCAAGCGTGTCGAGTTCGTCGGTCCCTCCGTGGGTGACGAGCTGGCCACCGACGGTGCCCTGGCCATGCTGGCCTCCATCATCTGTATCCTGATCTACGTGGCGGTGCGCTTCGAGTGGCGTCTGGCCACGGGGGGCATCCTCTCCCTGGCTCACGACGTGATCATCACCCTCGGCATCTTCGCCTACTTCCAGTACGAGTTCGACCTGACCGTGCTGGCGGCGCTGATGACGCTGGTGGGGTACTCCCTGAACGACACCATCGTTGTGTTCGACCGGGTGCGGGAGAATTTCCGCAAGGTACGCCGTGGGGACACCGCGGAGATCATGGATCTCTCCATGACCGAGACCCTGAGCCGGACCATCATCACCTCGGGGTTGACCTTCGTGGTGGTGGTGGCACTGCTGCTCAAAGGCGGACCTCTGATCCACGGTTTCTCCATCGCCATGGTGATCGGGGTGGCCTTCGGGACCTACTCCTCCATCTATGTGGCGAGCGCCTCAGCCATGTTCCTCGGGATCAAGCGGGAGCACATGCTGCCGACCCAGGTGGAAAAAGAGGGCGCGGATCAGCAAGAGATCCTGCCGTAACAGACAAGGGCGCCGCAAGGCGCCCTTTCTCTTGTGGCCGGGGTGAGTCATGATGCTCCCCACAACCCAGCATCCATTACCCAAAGCAAGGAGCAAGCCCATGCAACACAATCCCCGTTTTCTGGCCCTGGTAGAGGCCATCCGCCCGCAGGTGCAGGAAACCGATGTGCATCAGATCAAGCGCTGGCAGGATGAGGGCCGAGCATTTCATCTGATCGACGTGCGCGAAGAGAGCGAGTGGGCCAGGGGCCATCTGCCGGGGGCCACCTATCTCGGGCGCGGGGTGATAGAGCGTGACATCGAGACCCGGTATCCGGATCCCGACACCGAACTCTACCTCTATTGTGGTGGGGGATTTCGCTCCATCCTGGTGGCGGATAACCTGCAGAAGATGGGTTATTCCCGGGTCGTCAGCGTCGATGGAGGCTTTCGCGGCTGGAGCGATGCCGGATACCCTGTCGAATCCTGATTTATTTGAGGGAGAGGGGCTGCGCCACATGACAAACGGCCCCGTGATCTTTACCATATGCGGGGTCAAGCGTAAGCGTCGGAGTGTTCATTGAACGTCAGGATAGGGATTGGATACCTCACGGGTATCCTGTTGTTGCTCCCCTTGTGGGGTTGCAGCAGTAGCAGTCAGGTAAAAGCGCCTCAAGTTCCCAAGCCGCAACCCGCTTCACTGGTATTGGCGACCCCCCTGCAGGTCTCCTACCAGAGCGAGTTGGCGTTGGCGCGACTCGGGCAGATGCTCAGTGAAATGGAATTGACGACCGAACAGCGGGCAGAACTCTTCTATGAGCGTGCCGTGGTGTTTGACCGGGTGGGCTTGCGTTCCCTGGCGCGACTCGACTTCAACCGCGCCCTGCGGGAGAAGCCGGATTTTGCCGAGGCCTACAACTTCATCGGTGTCTATCTGGTTCAACAGCAGAACTACGACGAGGCCTATGAGGCGTTCGACTCCGCCCTGGAGCTCGCCCCGGATTACGACTACGCCTATCTCAACCGGGGAATCGCGCTCTATTACGGCAATCGCCCCGAGCTTGCCGCGGCGGATATGAAGCGCTTCTACGAGGCGCAACCGGAAGACCCTTATCGGGTGATCTGGCTCTATCTGGCCGAGCAGAAGCTCAACGGACCGGCGGCCATGAGCCGGATGCGCGAGCGGCTCAACAAGTATGACGACGACGCCTGGAACTGGGATCTGGTGCGCCTCTATACGGGCGACATCAATGCCACCCAGTTGATGAGCAACGTGGTGAAAGGGGTCAAGGACAACAGGGAGCTCGCCGAGCGCCTGTGCGAGACCTACTTCTACCTCGGCAAGTTCGAGCTGGCCAAGGGTAACCGCAAGGAAGCCATCAGCTACTTCAAGCTGGCGCTGGCCAACAACGTCTATGACTTCATCGAGCATCGCTATGCCTTGCTGGAGCTGGAACTGATGGCGCGCAAGCCCCAGCCACCTGGAGCCCAGGGCAAGAGCGGCAAAGCGTGACTAAACGGGTTTGAACCCCATGAAAAAGGCCTCTTGACGAGGCCTTTTTGCTGTCTGGTGACACGGGGTGTGCCGCTACTCCACCAGGCTCATGCCGGGGATCTGGCGCCAGTAACCGTTGCAGTCCCGCTCCTGCAGCAGGGGCAGGGGGGCCATCCCCTGTTCGTTGGCCTTGAAGCGCTCCAGCATCGTCAGGGTCTCCATGCCTTCGGGCGAGAGGCGCACCACATCCACCAGGCCCTCCATCCCCTTGAGCTCGTTACCCAGGTTGTAGCAGTAACCGGACTGGGTCTGGATGCCGTTGAGGTTGAACACCTTCTGCCCTTCGCGACTGCTGGCAAGTCGCCCGGTGGGGTAGTCGATGCAGGCCAGTTCGCAGTTGTCCTTGGGCCGGTCAAGGGAGCGGGCGGTGAAGCAGCGTGCCGAGTAGGCGAGCGGCAGATGACCATAGGCGAACACCTCCACCTCGAACTGCTGGCGCTCCCTGCCCAGATCCTGATTGAGCTGCATCAGCCAGTCCCGTGACAGCTCCACCGGCATCACCCAGCGCTGCATACCCTGTTTAAGCAGCATGCGCAGCACGTCGGCGTTGTAGGCGTTGATGGCGGGGCCGCAGACGAACGGCAGCCCGGCTTCACTGGCGAGCTGGACCGCCCCCAGATCGTTGGCCTCGATCATCAGCTCGCCGTTGTCGACCAGCCGCTTGACCTCCTTGAGCTCGGAGGGGGCTGAGATCAGCGCCAGCGTGGAGAGCACCGCCTGCTTGCCGGAGCCCGCCACCTGACGGGCGAGGGCAATCCAGTCATCTACTTTCAGTTCGCGCCGCTTGCTGCAGACGGTTTCCCCCAGATAGACGATGTCGGCCTGGCTGGCGGCGGCCGCCTGATAGAAGGCCTGGGTGTCGGCCTTGGGCCAGTAGAAGAGCAGGGGGCCGAGAGAGAATTTCATGAACAGGGCTCCTTATTGCCACTGGCGATGATAGGCACCGAGGGTGGTCTGGCTCCCCTCGGAGACGCGGGCGAGCTGGGCATCCCACTCAGCCTTGACCTGATAGGCCTCTGGGTTGGCTTGATAGGCGTCGATGGCGGCGCGCCAGACCCGTGTCACCTGCTCCACATAGGCGGGGCTGCGCTGGCGCCCCTCGATCTTGACTGACTGGATGCCGGTCTGGAACAGCTCGGGCAGGAGGCCGAGGGTGTTGAGGCTGGTGGGCTCCTCCAGCGCGTGATAGGTCTGGCCATCCACCTCGAAGCGCCCCTTGCACAGGGTCGGGTAGCCGGCGTTTTCCCCCGGGCCGTAACGATCGATCAGCACCTCGTTGAGTCGGGATTCTAGGCCGCTCGGGGTCTCTTCCCAGCGCACAAACTTGGCCGGTGAGCAGGCGCCGACGGTGTTGGGGCTCTCGCCTGTCATGTAGGAGGAGAGGTAGCAGCGCCCTTCCGCCATGATGCAGAGGCTGCCGAAGGCGAACACCTCGAGGCCGACGTCGGTCTCGCGGGCAAGCTGCCTGACCTGATGCATGGAGAGCACCCGCGGCAGCACCACCCGGCCGACATTGAAGTGCTGTTGGTAGAAGCGGATGGCGGCGGCGTTGGTGGCGCTGGCCTGGACCGAGACATGCAGCTCCATGTCGGGATGACGACGGCTGGCATAATCGAGCACGGCGAGATCGGCGATGATCAGGGCATCAGCACCGAGCGCCACCCCTTTGTCCACGGCCTGCTTCCAACGGGCATCGGAGCCCGGGTGGGCAAAGGTATTGATGGCGATGTGCAGCTTGCGGCCATGCTGGTGGACATAGTCAACCGCTCTTTCCAGCTTGCTGTCGGTGAAGTTGAGCCCGGCGAAATGGCGGGCGTTGGTGTCATCCTTGAAGCCGATGTAGACCGCATCGGCCCCGTTATCCACGGCTGTCTTCAGTGCCGGCAGGCTGCCTGCCGGGCAGAGTAATTCCATCGGGTACGCTCCGAGAGGGCAAAAATGCAAAGTGGCCCGATTGTATGCATGCTTGCGCCCCCGCTTTTTGACCTGAGGCAGCTTTAGGTGGCTTTACCCTTCTTGAGGTAAGTGGGCACAAGTTTGATTTTCAACAGGATCTTGCCGAAGGGGCTGTGCTTGAATGCGCAAAAAACTGGGAGTTTATCGTGTTTCAACATCTGCAACGTCGCCTGGTCGAACAGGCACCCCGTCTCTTGCGCCACCCCCTCAAGCTGGTGCCCTTCCCTTTGCAACAAAACCTGATGGAGGCCCTGCTGGGCAGGGTGTTCCGGGAGGCCATCGAAGAGGGGGAATTTGCGTTTCTTGCGGGCAAGTGGCTGAAAGTGGAAGTCAGCGATCTGGGGCTATGCTGGTATATCAGCGAGCAGGAGGGCAAATTGGTGGTGGCAAGGGAGTGTGAGCACGTCGATGTCTGTTTCAGCGGCAATAGCCAGGATCTTGTTCTGATCGCCGGGCGCCGTGAAGACCCGGATTCCCTCTTCTTCCAGCGCCGGCTGAAGATAGAGGGGGATACAGAGTTGGGCCTGGAGGTGAAAAATCTGATGGACAGCCTGGATCTGGACGGGCTGGGATTGATGAAATACCCCCTGATGGATCTGGCGACCTTTATCGAGCGGGCCCGCGAGACGCACGTGCCCACTGCAGCGACAATGAGCTGAGCCGTTTTCTTGCCCGAGTGCTGCGGAACAGGTGAACTTGAGCCGCAGTACCCCACTGTCAGCGTGACCACGCTGGGTGGGGAGGCGTCATCTGTCTGTTTGTGCAGAAATGCCTGGTCGGAAGCGGTGCCAAAATAGCGATTGGTTATGTTACAATTGCGCGCCATTTTTGACTGAAGATTGACTGGGCATGTTGGATCAGATTCGTATCGTGTTGGTAAATACCTCTCACACCGGCAACATGGGATCCGCGGCGCGGGCCATGAAGACCATGGGGCTGACTCAACTGGTGCTGGTCGTTCCCCAGGCCCAGCCGGATGAGGAGGCCGTCGCCCTGGCGGCGGGGGCCAGCGATATCCTGGCTCGCGCCCGAATCGTGCCGACCCTGGACGAGGCCATTGCCGACTGTGGTCTGGTCATCGGCACCAGTGCCCGTTCCCGGACCTTGAGCTGGCCCATGCTGGATCCCCGTGAAGCGGGCGAGAAGCTGGTTGCCGAGGGCATGGAGCATCCGGTCGCGCTGGTGTTTGGCCGTGAACGCACCGGCCTCACCAATGACGAACTGCAAAAATGCCACTTCCATGTGGCCATTCCCGCCAATCCAGAATACAGCTCCCTCAATCTGGCCATGGCAGTGCAGACCCTTTGTTACGAGGTGCGGATGCGCTGGCTGGAAGTACAGAACCAGGAGCCGGAGGATGAGCGGGTCGAGTACCCCAGCGCCCAGCAACTGGAAGGGTTTTATCAGCATCTGGAGCAGACGCTGCAAAAGACGGGATTCATTGCCGATGACCATCCAGGCCATGTGATGAGTAAACTGCGTCGTCTGTTCAATCGGGCCAGACCCGAAGCGGTGGAGTTGAACATCCTGCGGGGCATTCTCACCTCTGTCCAGAAGTCCAGGGCACAGGATTAATCCCGACTGATTTACTCAAGCATATACTTGACTGATTTAGTCGGGTATGTGACCATATGCCACATATTGATTGTTTCGCAAGACGGTAAGGCATATGAGACTGACCTCAAAAGGACGTTACGCGGTGACAGCCATGCTCGACGTGGCGTTGCATGCAGAGCAGGGGCCCGTGCCCCTGGCTGATATTTCAGAGCGCCAGGGCATCTCCTTGTCCTATCTGGAACAACTGTTTGCCCGTCTGCGCAAGCATGGTCTGGTGAGCAGCGTACGTGGTCCCGGTGGCGGCTATCGCCTCGGTCTGGCCCCTGGCGAGATCTCGGTCGGTCAGGTGATCACCGCGGTCGATGAATCGGTCGATGCGACCAAGTGCCTCGGCAAAGGGGGCTGCCACGGTGGTACCCAGTGCCTGACCCACTCTTTGTGGCGGGATCTGAGCGAGCGCATCTCCAGCTTCTTGGGGGATATCACCCTGGCCGAGCTGGTTGGTCAGGCCGATGTGCGCCGTATCGCCGGCAAGCAAGATGAACAAATGAAGACCGTGTTGTCCCTGGTTGATCGGGCCGAACGCGGTGATGTGAGCTTGAAAGTCCAACTATAAACGTGCTTTCCACGACGAGTCGCTGTGTGACCCCGTCGTAACGGAGAAAAAGATGAAACTGCCTATTTACCTTGATTATTCGGCAACCTGTCCGGTGGACCCGCGTGTCGCAGAAAAAATGATGCAGTGCCTCACCATGGACGGCCTGTTCGGCAACCCAGCCTCCCGTTCCCACCGTTTCGGCTGGCAGGCCGAAGAGGCGGTGGATCTGGCCCGTAATCAAGTGGCAGAGCTGATCGGCGCGGACCCGCGCGAGATCGTCTTTACCTCCGGTGCGACCGAGTCCAACAACCTGGCCATCAAGGGCATCGCCCATTTCTACGCCGGCAAGGGCAAGCACATCGTCACCTCCAAGACCGAGCACAAAGCTGTGCTGGATACCTGCCGCCAACTGGAGCGTGAAGGCTATGAGGTGACCTACCTCGAGCCCATGCCCAACGGCCTGTTCACTCTTGAGCAGATCGAAGGCGCCCTGCGTGATGACACCATCCTGGTCAGCATCATGCACGCCAATAACGAGATCGGGGTGGTGCAAGACATCGCTGCCATCGGCGAGCTGTGCCGTTCCCGCAAGATCCTGCTGCACGTGGACGCCGTCCAGAGCGTGGGCAAGATCCCGGTCGACGTGGAAGCACTCAAGGTTGATCTGCTCTCCATGTCCGCCCACAAGGTATACGGCCCGAAAGGCATTGGCGCCCTGTATGTGCGCCGCAAGCCCCGTGTTCGTCTGGAAGCCCAGATGCACGGCGGTGGCCACGAGCGCGGCATGCGCTCCGGTACCCTGGCAACCCACCAGATCGTCGGCATGGGGGAAGCCTTCCGCATCGCCAAGGAAGAGATGGCGAGCGAGAGCCAGCACATCATGGCCCTGCGCCAGCGTCTGTGGGATGGCATCAAGAACATCGAAGAAGTCTATATCAACGGGGATCTGGATCAGCGTGTACCGGGTAACCTGAACGTCAGCTTCGCCTATGTGGAAGGGGAATCCCTTATCATGGCACTGAAGGATCTGGCGGTCTCTTCCGGTTCTGCCTGTACCTCGGCCAGCCTGGAGCCTTCCTACGTGCTGCGCGCCCTGGGTCTGAACGACGAGCTGGCACACAGCTCCATCCGTTTCAGCATCGGTCGCTTCACCACCGAAGAAGAGATCGACTACGCAATCAAGCTCATCTGCGACTCCATCGGTCGTCTGCGCGAGATGTCCCCCCTGTGGGAGATGTTCAAGGATGGCGTCGATCTGAACACGGTCGAATGGGCACATCACTGATCCTTGCCAGCATGGCAAGGATCTGGTGAACAACGGAATTAGCAGGAGTTAGATATGGCTTACAGTGAAAAAGTAATCGACCACTACGAGAATCCCCGCAACGTCGGTGGTTTTGACAAGAACGATCCCAGCGTCGCCACCGGCATGGTCGGTGCACCGGCCTGTGGTGACGTCATGAAGCTGCAACTGAAGATCAGCGACGATGGCATCATCGAAGATGCCAAGTTCAAGACCTACGGCTGTGGTTCCGCCATCGCCTCCAGCTCCCTGGTGACCGAATGGGTCAAGGGCAAGACCCTGGACGAAGCGGCCGGTATCAAGAACACCGACATCGCCGAAGAGCTGGCGCTGCCGCCGGTGAAGATCCACTGCTCCATTCTGGCGGAGGATGCCATCAAGGCCGCCATCGCCGATTACAAGCAGAAGAAAGGTCTTTAAGGTCTGGAGAGCAGTATGGCCATAACCATGACAGATGCCGCAGCGGCGCGGGTTTCCTCCTTCATGAACAACCGGGGCAAGGGCATTGGCCTGCGCCTCGGCGTCAAGACGACCGGCTGTTCTGGCCTTGCCTATGTGCTCGAGTTCGTGGATGAGCTGGCTGCCGAGGATCAGGTGTTCGAGCAGAAAGGCGTCAAGATCATCGTGGATGCCAAGAGCCTGATCCACCTGGATGGCACCGAGCTGGACTTCGTGAAGGAAGGCCTCAACGAGGGCTTCCAGTTCAACAACCCGAATGCCAAGGGCGAATGTGGTTGTGGCGAAAGCTTCAGCGTGTAAGTGGTTCGATTGACCGATCGCCCATGTTTGCAAGGCCTCGCAGCCCCAAGGGTGAGCCCTGTTGCGGCGAGTCTCTTGTGATCAACACCTTGCTCATCAACACAGTGGTGTGGACGCCAGTCCATGCCACTGCTTTCAAGTTCAAGACGAGTGTGGTTGCACTCCCAGCGCTATTGTCTGAGGACGAAGGATGAATCATTTCGAGCTGTTCGGGCTGGCTGAGGGCTTCGAGCTCGATACTCGCCAACTGGCTGACACCTATCGTCAGCTGCAGACCCAGTTCCATCCCGATCGTTTTGCGACTGCCCCCGAGCGGGAGCAGCTTGCTGCCGTGCAGCGTGCTGCCCAGATCAACGATGCGTTTACCACCCTCAAGGCCCCCTTGCGCCGAGCCGAGTACCTGCTCTCCTTGCGGGGCACAGATATTCGCGGCGAGCAGCAGACACTGCAAGATCCTGCCTTTCTGATGCAACAGCTGGAGTGGCGAGAGCGGCTGGCTGATCTCAAGGGCGACGCCGACCCTGAGGGCGCCATCAAGGATTTTCGCCAGGAGATCAGGCATGATCACCAGGCGTTGATGCAACGGCTGACCGACTCTCTCACCAGGGGTGAGGATCTGCAGGCGGCGGATTGCGTTCGCAAGCTCAAATTTGTCGACAAGCTCCTCGAGGAGCTGGAACGATTCGAAGACTCGCTGTTCGAGTCTTGACCCTCTAACGCAGGAATTGTGATTACCCATGGCATTACTGCAAATTGCCGAGCCAGGCCAGAGCGCCGCGCCTCACCAGCATAAACGTGCCGTCGGCATCGATCTTGGCACCACCAACTCCCTGGTCGCCGCCGTGCGCAGCGGCCAGGCCGACACCCTCTGTGACGAGCAGGGGCGTGATCTGCTGCCTTCCGTGGTCCATTACCAGGCCGATACCATCCGGATTGGCTTCGATGCCAAGCGTGAGGCGGCCCTCGATCCCCACAACACCATCGTCTCGGTCAAGCGGATGATGGGCAAGGCGCTGGCCGATATCGATACCCGTCAGCAGCCTTACGAGTTCGTGGCTACCGAGACGGGCATGCCCCAGTTGCAGACCCGCCAGGGGCTGGTCAACCCGGTGCAGGTCTCGGCCGAGATCCTGAAAAAACTGGCCGAGCGCGGTGCCGCGTCCCTCGGGGGAGACCTCGACGGCGTGGTCATCACGGTGCCCGCCTATTTTGACGATGCCCAGCGTCAGGGCACCAAGGACGCGGCCAGACTGGCCGGTCTGCATGTGCTGCGGTTGCTCAACGAACCCACGGCGGCGGCCATCGCCTATGGCCTCGACTCGGGTCAGGAAGGGGTGATCGCCGTCTATGACCTGGGTGGCGGAACCTTCGATATCTCCATCCTGCGCCTGCATCGCGGGGTGTTTGAGGTGATGGCCACCGGTGGCGACTCGGCACTCGGTGGTGACGATTTTGACCATCTGCTGGCGGACTGGCTCAAAGAGCAAGCCGGGTTGTCCGGTCAGCTCGATGCCCGTACCCAGCGCGAGTTGCTGGATGCGGCGGCCAGCATCAAGCACGGCCTCACCGATGCCGATGCCGTTTCCTGCACCTTTGCCGGCTGGCAGGGTACCGTCACCCGCAGCCAGTTTGACGAGCTGATCCAGCCCCTGGTCAAGCGCACCCTGCAGGCCTGTCGGCGCGCCCTGCGCGATGCGGGTCTCGAGCAGGAAGAGGTACTGGAAGTGGTGATGGTCGGTGGCTCGACCCGGGTGCCGCTGGTGCGCGAGCGGGTGGGCGAGTTCTTCGGCCGCACCCCCTTGACCAGCATTGACCCTGACAAGGTGGTGGCCATCGGTGCCGCCATCCAGGCCGACATCCTGGTGGGCAACAAGCCCGACGCCGAGATGCTGCTGCTGGACGTCATCCCGCTTTCCCTCGGTCTTGAGACCATGGGCGGCCTCGCCGAGAAGGTGATCCCGCGCAATACCACCATTCCGGTGGCCCGCGCCCAGGAGTTCACCACCTTCAAGGATGGCCAGACCGCAATGGCCATCCACGTGGTGCAGGGAGAGCGCGAGCTGGTGGCCGATTGCCGCTCCCTGGCCCGCTTCACCCTGACCGGCATTCCGCCCATGGCGGCGGGGGCGGCCCACATTCGCGTTACCTTCCAGGTGGATGCGGACGGTCTGCTGTCGGTCAGCGCCATGGAGAAATCCTCCGGCGTGCAGGCCGAGATCCAGGTCAAGCCCTCCTATGGACTGGGTGAGGATGACATCCTCAACATGCTGAGCGCCTCCATCGCCAATGCCCAGCAGGACATGGACGCCCGCATGCTGGCGGAGCAGCAGGTCGAGGCCGACCGGGTGGTCGAGAGCCTCAACGCCGCCCTGGCCGCCGATGGCGAGGCTTTATTGAGCCCCGCCGAGCGGGCCGAGCTGGATGCCGCCATCGCCCATCTGCTGACCATGCGCAGCACGGGCACCACCAACCAGATCAAAGAGGCCATCGAGGCGGCGGACGCTGCCAGTGGCGAATTTGCAGCCCGCCGGATGGATGCCTCCATCCGCAAGGTGCTGACCGGACAAAACGTCAACAAGGTGTGATATGCCAAAACTGATTATTCTGCCCCATCCCGAGCTCTGTCCGGACGGCGCGGCCCTCGAAGGTGCGACCGGTGAAACCATTCTGGATATCGCGCTGCGCAATGGCATCGAGATCGAGCACGCCTGCGAGAAGTCCTGTGCCTGCACCACCTGCCACTGCGTGGTGCGGGAAGGGTTCGACTCCCTCGAGCCGAGCGACGAGCTGGAAGACGACATGCTGGACAAGGCGTGGGGGCTGGAGCCGGAATCCCGTCTCAGCTGCCAGGCCAGACTGGCGGACGAGGATCTGGTGGTGGAACTGCCCAAGTACACCCTGAATCTGGCGTCTGAGCGCCACTGATGACCCCTTAATTACACATGAGTGAATTGCGCGTGCAGCATCTCATGGTGCAGTAATGATATGGTGAAGGCCGTGACCCTTGAGGGAGCGGCCTTTTTTGTGCCCGTGATTTCCCTATTCGTTGATGAAAGTGCCAATAAAAAGGAAGCAAGAGAACATGGCTGACATGATGAACGTAAGGTTGTCGTCCCAGGCTGCCGCCGCCCAGTGGGGCGAGGGTGCCCTGCTCAGTTTCAACGGGGACGAGGCCCATCTCCATCTGGCCGCTGGCCAGGAGAAGGAGGCGCTGCGCGCCATCCAGCGCGCTGCCAGACGCCTCGAGTCGAGCGGCATCAAGCGCATCAAGCTGGTGGGCGAGGGGTGGAATGGGGAGCGTCGTTACGCCTTTGCCCAGGGCTTCTATGCCGCCAAGGGGGTTCGCGAGCTCGATTTTGGTGAACAGAGCGCGCAGGAAGCGGCCGAACTCGCCGCCCTGCTCAAAGCGACCCACTGGGTGCGCGAGGTGACCAACGGCTGCCCGGAAGCCATCTACCCCATGAGCCTGGCGGAGTCCGCTCTGCTGCTCATTCGCAGCCTTGGCGGTGACAAGGTGACCGCCCGCATCACCGCTGGCGAAGCCTTGCGTGAATCGGGTCATATCGGGATCTGGTCGGTGGGCCGTGGCAGCGAGCGCGAGCCGGTGCTGCTGGAGCTCGACTACAACCCGACCGGGGATGCCAACGCCCCCGTGGTCGCGGCGCTGGTGGGCAAGGGGATCACTTTTGATTCCGGCGGCTACTCCATGAAGTCCTCCGACAACATGCTGCCGATGAAGTCCGACATGGGCGGCGCCGCCATGGTGACCGGCGCCCTGGCGCTGGCCATCAGCCGTGGCCTGAACAAGCGGGTCAAGCTCATCCTCTGCTGCGCCGAGAACCTGGTCTCCGGCCACGCCTTCAAGCTCGGCGACATCCTCACTTATCGCAACGGCATCTCGGTCGAGATCCAGAATACCGACGCGGAAGGTCGCCTGGTGCTGGCAGACGGCCTGCTGGCCGCCAGCGAAAGCGGGGCTGCCTACATCCTCGACGCTGCTACCCTGACCGGCGCCGCCAAGACCGCGCTGGGCCGCGACTACAATGCCGTGTTTGCCCTCGATGAGGCGGAGCAGGTGCGCGCGCTGGCTGCCGCCAACGCTGAAAACGAGAAGGCCTGGCCGCTGCCGCTCGAACCCTGGCACGCAGGCCAGCTCACCTCGGCCTTTGCCGAGCTGGGTAATGTGGCGTCCGCAGAAGGTACTGCCGGCGCCACCACGGCAGCGGCGTTCCTGTCGCGCTTCGTCCGTGACGAAGGCAAGGGCTGGGTGCACCTGGACCTGGCCGCTTCCTATCAGAAGTCGGGCAATGAGCTCTGGGCGACCGGGGCCAAGGGTCATGGTCTTCGCACGATTGCCCGCTGGCTGCAGGAGGTGTGCGCATGAACGTCTGGTTGAGCCGAGAGTTTGCACCGGCCGAGTGGGGGGAGGGGGCACTGCTCTCCCACCGTGCCGACGGCATGGTGATCCATCTGGTGAGCGCCACTCCCTTGCTGGATATCCAGCAGGCGGCGCGGCGCCTGTGTAGCCAAGGGATCCAGCAGGTTGTCCTGGCTGGCCACTGGGAGCGGGAGCAGCAGTGGGCCTTTGCCCAGGGGCTGCAGACGCCCAAGGCGGAAGTGGGGTTGCAGTGGGCCACTTCGTCCGAGGAGGACAGGGAGGAGCTGGAGGCGCGCTGGCTGTGCGGGCGCTGGGTGCGGGAGATGACCAACGCCACCCCGGAGCAGCTGGGGCCGCTGGAGCTGGCGGTCGAAGCCGCCGCCTTCCTCACCGAGCTGGCACCGGACCGGATCAGCCATCGCATCCTCAAGGGAGAGGCGCTGCAACAGGCGGGCTGGGTCGGTCTCTATCAAGTGGGTCGTGGCAGTGACCGCGAGCCCGTGATGCTGGAGCTGGATTTCAATCCGGGCAAGGATCCCAAGGCGCCGGTAGCGGCCGCCCTGGTGGGCAAGGGGATCACCTTCGATTCCGGCGGCTACTCCATGAAAACCTCCCAGGGCATGCTGACCATGAAACACGACATGGGCGGTGCCGCCATCGTCACCGGCGCGCTGGCGCTGGCCATTCTGCGTGGCCTCGACAAGCGGGTGAAGCTCATCCTCTGCTGCGCCGAGAACCTGGTATCCGGCCATGCCTACAAGCTGGGTGACATCCTCACCTACAAGAACGGCACCACGGTGGAGGTGGTCAACACCGACGCCGAAGGGCGTCTGATCCTGGCCGACGGCTTGCAACTGGCCGGCGAGTCTGGTGCGCCGCTCATCATCGACGCCGCCACCCTCACCGGGGCGGCCGTGATGGCGCTGGGAGGGCGTTACAACGCCCTGTTTGGACTGGACAAGGGGCTGGTGAGCCGCGCCATGGCCTATTCGGATGCGGAACAGGAGCCAGCATGGCCGCTGCCGCTGGAGCCCTGGCATCGCCAGCAGTGCCCGTCCCACTATGCCGACACCGCCAACAGCCGCCCCGTGCCGGGCGGCGGACCGGGGGGCGCCTCCAACGCGGCGGGCTTCCTCTCCCGCTTTGTCCCTGATGAGGGAAGAGGGTGGCTGCATGTCGATCTCGCCGCCTGCTTCAGCGAAAACGGCGATAGTCTGTGGGCGCCCGGGGCCAATACCCTGGGGATGCGCACCATCGCCCATACCCTGCTGGCGGAGACGCGCTGAGTCAGTGAACGGCATCACAAGGGCACCTCAGGGTGCCCTTTCCAGTGCTGCTTTGCTGAGCAATTGATACGGTTTTGAGGCATTAGCATGCCGATCGTGCGCAAGCGCACATTTTTTCTCTCTGCCCTGGCACAAGATGAGTCACCATGTTGTTTCAAGGATTCTTTTGTTTAACAAAAAGTTGATTTTTTGTGTGTTATTTCGTTTTTTGTTTACGTATAATCGCCGCCGAACATGGATTCCTACAATAAAACTCTGTAGTTAAGGAAAGAACTCAATGGCTATCGAACGTACCTTCTCCATCGTCAAGCCGGATGCGGTCAGCAAGAACCTGATTGGTGCCATTTACAGCCGCTTCGAAAGCGCCGGTCTGAAAGTGGTTGCCGCCAAGATGCTGCACCTGACCAGCGAACAGGCCGCCGGTTTCTACGCCGAGCACCAGGGCAAGCCGTTTTATGATGGTCTGGTCGGCTTCATGACCTCTGGCCCCGTCATGGTACAGGTGCTGGAAGGTGAAGACGCCATCCGCCGTCACCGTGAAATCATGGGCGCCACCAACCCGAAAGAGGCGCTGGCCGGCACCCTGCGCGCCTGCTACGCCGAGAGCATCGATCGCAACGCCGTCCACGGCTCCGATGCCCCGGCCTCTGCCGCCCGTGAAATCGCCTACTTCTTCTCCGACGACGAGATCTGCCCGCGCGGCTGATGTTGTCTGCTGGTGACCAAGGGAGCTTCGGCTCCCTTTTGTTTTTTGGTCATCCTGCCAATATCCACTTATTCTCCAGGTGGAAAGCCAGACCCATTATTTGTACAATGCCGCCCCCTGACGTAGGTCAGCCGATAATTTATGAAGTGTGTGAGCTGAGGCCCCTGATGAGCGAAACAAAAACCAACCTGCTGGATCTCGACCGGGATGCCATGCGTGCCTTCTTCGTCGAGTTGGGCGAGAAGCCGTTCCGGGCAGACCAGATAATGAAGTGGATCTATCACTTCGGTTGTGATGATTTCGATCAGATGAGCAACGTCAACAAGGCGCTGCGCGAGCGGCTCAAGGCCATTGCCGAGATCCGAGCCCCCGAGATCAGCCGTGAACAGCGCTCCGCCGATGGCACCATCAAATGGGCGCTGCAGGTGGGCGATCAGGAGGTGGAGACCGTCTACATTCCGGAAGCGGACCGCGCTACCCTGTGCGTCTCCTCCCAGGTGGGCTGCGCCCTGGCGTGCACCTTCTGCTCCACCGCCCAGCAAGGGTTCAACCGCAACCTGAAAGTCTCCGAGATCATCGGCCAGGTGTGGCGTGCCGCCAAAGTGGTGGGTGGCAAGCGCCCCATCACCAACGTGGTGATGATGGGCATGGGTGAGCCGCTGCTCAACCTCGCCAACGTGGTACCGGCCATGAAGCTGATGATGGATGACTTCGGCTTCAGCATCTCCAAGCGCCGCGTCACTCTCTCCACCTCCGGTGTGGTGCCGGCGCTGGACATGCTGGGGGACCAGATCGACGTTGCCCTGGCCATCTCCCTGCATGCGCCGAACGATGCGCTTCGCTCCGAGATCATGCCGATCAACGACAAGTACAACATCGAAGCCTTCCTTGCCGGGGTACGCCGCTATCTGGCCAAGTCCAACGCCAACGGCGGCCGGGTGACCGTGGAGTATGTGCTGCTCGACCACATCAACGACGACATGCAGCATGCCCATGAGCTGGCCAAGGTCCTCAAGGAAACCCCTTGCAAGATCAACCTGATCCCGTTCAACCCCTTCCCGGGCAACCCGTTTGGCAAGCCGAGCAACAGCCGTATCGACCGTTTCTCCAAGGTGCTGATGGAATACGGCCTGACCGTCATCGTGCGCAAGACCCGTGGTGACGACATCGACGCCGCCTGTGGGCAGCTGGTGGGGGAGGTGATCGACCGCACCAAGCGCACCATGAAAAATCGGATGCAACAGGATGGGATTTCCGTCAAAATGGTTTAACTTCTAAGCCATTGTATAGACAGGAAATGGATATCCGTACATTGATCGTAGTGGCAGCGCTCTGTGCGCTGCCAGGCTGTGTCACAGAGACCACTTACGCTGGCCAGAATTCGACCCAGCGTGAAGTGGGTCCCGACCTCAAGGCCGCCGCCCAGACTCGTCTCGATCTGGGTATCCAGTATCTGCGCCAGGGCAATGCCGAGCAGGCCAAATTCAACCTCGACCGCGCCCTTCAGTACGATCCCAACAATCCTCAGGTCTACATCGGTTTTGCCTATTTCTACCAGCAGGTGTCGGATTTCAAGGCCGCCGAGGCGAGCTACAAGAAAGCGCTGGCCATGGATCCGTCCAATGCTGACGCGATGAACAACTATGGCGCCTTCCTCTGCAACCGTGGCCGCTTCGACGAAGCGGAAAAGGCGTTCTTGCAGGCCGTCAGCCAGCCCGATTACGTGAAGATCGCCGATACCTACGAGAATGCGGCGCTCTGCTCGATGCAAAATCACAGAAATGACAAGGCCGGCGAGTATTATCGTCTGGCCTTGGGGTATAATCCCCGCAATCCTAGGTTATTGCTGGACATGGCCGAGCTTTCCATGAAAGATGGCAAGCTTCCTGATGTCCAGTCTTACCTCGTGCGCTTTGCCGACGTGGCAGAGGAGAACGAGGAGAGCCTCTGGCTCCGGCTGCAGCTGGCCCAGGCCATGGACAAACCGGCATTACTTCACCAATTCGGGACTGAGCTGGTAAGGCAATATCCCACTTCGCAACAAGCCAAGCGTTACTTAGCCAATGACTACTGAACAGCCACACGATTTCCAAGACGACTCCCAGGCAGCGGGCCCAGGCCAGCTGCTGCGCAACGCCCGTGAACAGCTCGGCTGGACCCGGGAACAGGTTGCGTCCCGCATTCACCTTCGTCTGACCCTGATCGCCGCCATCGAAGCGGATACCTATGACAAGCACACGTCCCATACCTTCATTCGTGGCTATCTGCGGGCCTATGCCAAGCTCGTGGGCATCCCCGAGGAGACCATCCTCGCCGCCTACGAAAAGCTGGGACTGACTCCCCCCGACAATATCGACATGCAGAGCTTCTCCCGTCGCTCCCGCCAGCAGGCCAATGACAGCCGGCTCAAGGTGGTGACCTGGCTGGTGATCCTGGTGCTGATCGGGCTCTCCGTCGCCTGGTGGTGGCAGAGCACGGCGCGCCGCTCCGCCGGTGACGACGCCCTGGCGGCGACCGAGATGAGCGCGACCGTCAATACGCCGGAAGCGAATGTTGCCCCCGCCGTGGAGGTCGCCGAGCCCGTGCTGCCCGCAGCGTCCGATGCCGTGTCCACCCAGGTCGTGGTGAGCGGTGCCACCGCGACCCTGCCTGTGGTCGCTACGGATGCCAGCGCAGCCGTCCCGACGGATGTTTCCGGTGCGGTCTCGACGGCCGAGAGCACGACCACCGAGCCCGCCAAGGCGCCCCAGCTCAAGATGAGCTTCACCGCCGATTGCTGGCTGGACGTCAAGGATGCCAACGGCAAGACCCTGTTCAGCGGTCTGAAGAAGGCGAACGACGAACTGGTACTGGAAGGACCCGAGCCACTCAGATTCATCATTGGCGCGCCCATGGCGGTCAATCTCGAATATCAGGGCAAGTCCTTCGACATGAGCCGTTACAACAACGGCCGGACTGCCCGCTTCTCACTGCCGCAGGAGTAATCAGTCCGCCATGTCTGTTCACGAAAAGCCCGCACACGAATCACCCATCGTTCGTCGCAAATCCAGACAGATCATGGTCGGCAACGTGCCGGTTGGGGGCGATGCCCCCATCACGGTACAGACCATGACCAACACCAAGACCACGGACGTGGCCGCTACCGTCGAGCAGATCCAGCGGATCGAGCGGGTCGGCGCCGACATCGTCCGGGTCTCCGTCCCCACCATGGAGGCGGCGGAAGCGTTCAAGCTCATCAAGCAGCAGACCCGCATCCCCATCGTGGCCGACATCCACTTCGACTACCGCATCGCCCTCAAAGTGGCCGAATACGGGGCCGACTGCCTGCGCATCAACCCGGGCAACATCGGCAACGAAGAACGAGTGCGCGCCGTGGTTGACTGTGCCCGCCATTACAACATTCCGATCCGCATCGGCGTCAACGGCGGCTCCCTTGAGCGTGATCTCCAGGAGAAATACGGCGAGCCGACCCCGGAGGCGCTGCTGGAGTCCGCCATGCGCCACGTGGATTACCTGGATCGCCTCAACTTTGAGAACTTCAAGGTGAGCGTCAAGGCGTCCGATGTCTTCCTGGCGGTCGGTGCCTATCGCCTGCTGGCCAAGCAGATCGATCAACCCCTGCATCTGGGCATCACGGAAGCGGGCGGTTTTCGCGCCGGCGCGGTCAAGTCCGCCATTGGCCTTGGCATGTTGCTGAGCGAAGGGATTGGCGACACCCTGCGCATCTCCCTGGCCGCCGATCCGGTGGAAGAGGTGAAGGTGGGCTTTGACATCCTCAAATCCCTGCGCATCCGTTCCCGCGGCATCAACTTCATCGCTTGTCCCTCCTGCTCCCGTCAGGAGTTCGACGTCATCGGCACGGTCAACGCCCTGGAAGAGCGGCTCGAAGACATCATCACCCCGATGGATGTCTCCATCATCGGCTGTGTGGTGAACGGTCCGGGGGAGGCGCTGGTTTCCGATCTGGGCCTTGCGGGCGCCGCCAACAAGAGTGCCTTCTACGAGGGGGGCCAGCGGGTCGACCGGCTCGACAACAAGGATTTGATCCCGACCCTGGAGCGTCGCATCCGTGCCCGGGCTGCCATGCTGGATCCGGCCAACCAGATCCAGGTGGACAAAGGTTGAACCATGACGGGGCCACCTGGGGTGGCCCCGGCTTTAGGTTGTTGATTTTACATCCCGCATCCGGGCACCCGATTTTACCTCGGGGTCGAAAATCCCTATAATGCGGCCAAATTTTACCTCTTTTTCTCGAGTATCAACGTGGCAAAACAGATCCAAGCTATTCGCGGTATGAATGATTGCCTGCCGGAGCAGAGCCCGGTATGGCAGAAAGTAGAACAGATCCTGCGCCAGGTCGTGGCCAGCTATGGCTACAGCGAAGTGCGCATGCCCATCGTCGAGCAGACCCATCTGTTCAAGCGTGCCATCGGTGAAGTGACCGACGTGGTCGAAAAAGAGATGTACACCTTTGAAGACCGCAACGGCGACAGCCTGAGCCTGCGTCCGGAAGGGACCGCCAGTTGCGTGCGTGCCGGCATCGAGCACGGTCTGCTTTACAACCAGGAACGTCGGATGTGGTACATGGGCCCCATGTTCCGTCACGAGCGTCCCCAGAAAGGTCGCTATCGCCAGTTCCACCAGTTCGGGGTCGAGCTGTTCGGCATCAACGGGCCGGACATCGATGCCGAGCTCATCATGCTGACTCACCGCCTGTGGCGTCTGTTCGGCATCAGCGATCACGTGACTCTGCAACTCAACACCCTCGGCCAGAGCAACGAACGTGCCGCCTATCGCGATGCCCTGGTCGCCTATCTGGAACAGTACAAGAGCGAGCTGGACGAAGAGAGCCAGCGCCGCATGTACAGCAACCCCCTGCGGGTGCTCGACTCCAAAGACGAGAAAGTACAGGCCATCCTGGCAGGTGCCCCCCGTCTGTTCGATCACCTGGGCGAAGAGAGCCTGGCTCACTTCGAAGGGCTCAAGCGCCTGCTCACGGCGGCCGGCATCCAGTTCGAGGTGAACGAGCGTCTGGTGCGTGGCCTCGACTACTACAACCTGACCGTGTTCGAGTGGGTGACCAACAGCCTGGGGGCCCAGGGCACCGTCTGTGCCGGTGGTCGCTACGACGGCCTGGTGGAGCAGCTCGGTGGCCAGCCGACCCCGGCGGTGGGCTTTGCCATGGGGATGGAGCGTCTGGTGCTGATGCTTGAAACCCTCGAACTCAATGCTGACATCCGCCCCGCGGTGGATGTCTATCTCTGCATGGTGGGTGAGGGGACCGAGCAGGCTGGCTTTGCCCTGGCCGAGCGCCTGCGCGATGCCCTGCCGGACTTGCGCCTCATGAGCCACTGCGGCGGCGGCAACTTCAAGAAACAACTCAAGCGTGCCGACAAGAGCGGCGCGGCCATTGCCCTGATCCTTGGGGAGACCGAGGTGCAAAGCGGGGAGATCACCATCAAATATCTGCGTGGCCAGGCCGAGCAACAGACCGTCTCGGTCGATGCCGCCATCGCCCTGCTGGCAGCGAAAGGAGAGTAAGCTGTGGAAGTGTATACCACTGAAGAACAACAGGTTGAGGTCATCAAGAACTGGTGGAAAGAGAACGGCACCTCGGTGATCGCCGGGACCGTGATCGGTCTGGTCGGCCTCTTTGGCTGGCGCTACTACAACGAGATGCAGCAGAACAACCAGGAAGCCGCCTCCCAGGCTTACAACGAGATGACCGCCCAGCTCGCCAAGGGGGACGACGCCGCCCTGGAGCAGGCAAAGAGCTTCATTACCGCTCACAAGGGTGACGCCTATGCCGAGCTGGCCGCCCTGCAACTGGCCGCGGCTGCCGTCAAGGCGGGCAAGCTGGATCTGGCTGCCGAGCAGCTGACCCAGGTGGCCGCCAGTGGCGATGACAGCATCAAGCCCATCGCCGCCCTGCGTCTGGCACGGGTCCTGAGCGATCAGGGCAAGGCTGACGAGGCCCTGGCCCAGCTTGGCAAGATCAACAACGACGCCTTCAAGGCCCAGGTGGCGGAAGTGCGCGGCGACATCCTGCAAAAGCAGGGCAAGGCCGAAGAAGCGCGCGATGCCTATCAGGCGGCGGCGGATGCCGGCGGCCTGCAGAGCAGCGCCGAACTCAAGCTGAAGATGGATGATCTGGCGCTGCCAGCCGTCACTGCGGGCGAGGCTCCGGATGCGTAATCTGTACAAGCGAATGGCGCTGGGGGTGGCTGTCTCCTTCGCCTTGCAGGGCTGCTCCCTGTTCAGTTCGGAAGAAGATCTCAACCCCATGGCACCCCTGCCCAAGGTCGAGTCCGCGTTCACTGCCGATACCGCATGGTCCTCCTCGGTCGGGGATGGCATCGGCGACTTCTACTCCCAGCTCAAGCCGGTGGTGGAAGAGGACCGCATCTATGCAGCGGCCCGCGATGGCGATGTGACCGCCTTCGAGCGCGAGAGCGGCAAGGAGCTGTGGAGCGTGGATCTGGCAGATCTGCCCATCAACGCCGACAAGCGCAGTGCCCGTCTCTCCGGTGGTCTGGTCTCTCGCTACGGCAAGCTGTTCCTCGGGTCCGAAAACGGGGTGGTCTACGCCCTGAACGAGGCCAACGGCGAAGTGCTGTGGCAGACCACGGTTCCTGGGGAAGTGGTGGCGAGCCCCGCCGTCGAGGATGGCCGCGTGGTGGTGCTGACCACCTCCGGTCGCCTGGTGGCGCTCGATACCGACGAAGGCAAGCTGCAGTGGACCCTGTCCGAAGAGCAGCCGCCCCTGACCCTGCGCAGTGCCGGCGCCCCCATCATCACCAACGGTGCCGTCATCTATGGCCGCGCCGATGGCAAGGTGGGCATCGCCCTGCTGAGCAACGGCCAGCCTGTGCGTCAATCCAAGGTGGCTGACCCGCGCGGCGCCACCGAACTGGATCGGATGGTGGACGTCGATGCCAGCCCGCTGATTGCCGGTGATGAGCTCTACGCCATCGCCTACAACGGCCAGTTGATGGCGCGCAAGCTGATGAGCGGCGACGAAGTGTGGAAGCGCAAGTATTCCGGTTATCGCGACATGGCGGTGACCGGCAATGCCATCGTGCTGACCGACAGCCGCAGCCATCTGTTTGCGGTCGATCGTCGCAACGGTCTCGAGCTGTGGTCCAACACCCAGCTGGAAAACCGCACCGTGACCGCCCCCGTCATCCTGGGTGACTATGTGGTGGTCGGCGATGTGGAAGGTTACCTGTATTGGCTGGACCGTACCGACGGGACCATCAAGGCCATGCAGCAGCTCGACAGCAGTGGTCTCTATGCCGCTCCGCTGGTGGAGGGTGACACCCTGTATGTGCAGAGCCGTGACGGCAAGTTGTACGCCCTCAAGCGTCCTTGATCGTCCGATAATGTGAATATCCGGCTCCTGGTCTTCGGACCCGGAGCCTTTGTCGTCTTGAGAATGAGGCTTTTATGACTCCTGTAGTTGCCCTGGTGGGCCGCCCCAACGTGGGGAAATCCACCCTGTTTAACCGCCTGACCCGTACCCGGGATGCCCTGGTTGCCGACTTCCCCGGCTTGACCCGGGACCGCAAATATGGCCAGGCGAAGCTGGGCGAGCTGGAATTTATCGTGGTCGATACCGGCGGTATCGATGGCACCGAGGAGGGGATCGAGCTGAAGATGGCCGAGCAGTCCCTGCTGGCCATCGAAGAGGCCGATGTGGTGCTCTTCATGGTGGATGCCCGTGCCGGTCTCACCGCGGCGGATCAGGCCATCGCCGAGCACCTGCGCAAGACCCACAAGAAGGTGTTTCTGGTGGCCAACAAGACCGACGGCATCGACGGTGACTCCGCGGTGTCCGAGTTCTACGGTCTGGCCCTGGGCGAGGTCTACCAGATGGCGGCCGCCCACGGCCGTGGCGTACTGAGCCTGCTGGAGCTGGCCCTGGCCCCCCACCTCGAGACCCTGGTCGGCTCTGCCACCGAGGCACAAGAGGAAGAGGAGCTGGAGGAGTTCGACGAAGAGGCCCTGCTGCGCATGGTGGCTGCCGGTGAGCTCGACACCCGGGAAGATACCAAGGAGACGCCGTTCGCCGACCTGCCCATCAAATTTGCTATCGTCGGTCGTCCCAACGTCGGCAAGTCGACCCTGACCAACCGCATGCTGGGTGAAGATCGGGTCATCGTCTACGACATGCCGGGGACCACCCGCGACTCCGTCTACATCCCCATGGAGCGCGACGATCAGAAATACGTGGTCATCGACACCGCCGGCGTGCGTCGCCGTGGCAAGGTGCACGAGACGGTGGAGAAGTTCTCCGTCATCAAGACGCTCAAGGCGATTGAAGATGCCAACGTCTGCCTGCTGGTCATTGACGCCCGGGAGACCATCACGGATCAGGACTTGAGCATCCTCGGCTTCGTGCTCAACAGCGGCCGCTCCGTGGTACTGGTGGTCAACAAGTGGGACGGCCTGGATCAGAAGGTGAAAGAGGACGTCAAGAACGAGCTGGACAGACGTCTGGGCTTCATCGACTTCGCCCGGGTGCACTTCATCTCCGCCTTGCACGGTAGTGGCGTCGGTCACCTGTTCGAATCCATCAACGAGGCTTACGAGTCCGCGACTCGCCGCACCAGCACCGCCATGCTGACCCGCATCATGCAGATGGCCCAGGAAGATCACCAGCCGCCCATGGTGAACGGTCGCCGGGTCAAGCTGAAGTATGCCCACGCCGGTGGCTACAACCCGCCGCGCATCGTGATCCACGGCAACCAGTTGAACGACCTGCCTGACTCCTACAAGCGCTACCTCATCAACTACTTCCGCAAGTCGTTGAAGATCATGGGGACGCCGATCCGTGTGGAGTTCCAGGAGTCGGTCAACCCGTTCGAGGGCAAGAAGAACACCCTGACCCTGAGCCAGGAACGCCAGCGCAAGCGCCTGCTCAAGGCCAAAGCGAAGAAATAAAGCCCTGCGGCTGCCCTTACCGGCAGCCGTTTTTCTTGGTGGCCCTCCTCAGGGCAGACAAACCGGGAGAGGGGCTGCGAGTGACGCCGGTGCACAGTGACGTAAAGAGGAGTCGAGAAGAGAATGAACACGCTGACCTGCCCTGCCTGTCAGGGCGAACTGGACAGCCGCAGCCGCGAGACGACGTGTGGCCAGTGTCAGGCCCGTTATCGCATCCGGGCCCTGTGTCCTGCCTGCGGGCAGGAGCTGGAGCGGCTTCGGGCTTGCGGCGCGGTGGATTATTTTTGCAACCACTGCAACACCCTGGTCTCCAAGCGCACCGTTCTGTTTGAAGCGCAGCCTGACAAGGCATAAAAAAACCCGGCTGATGCCGGGTTTATACTGTGTGCTCCGCTATCAGCAGCGTGAAGGAGCGGTTTCTGTGCCAGATCTTGCGTTTCATGTCGGCCAGCTTGAGCTTGCGTCTCGGGCTCCAGGCACATTTGGTTTTTCGGGCCAATATGGCTCTTCTGCGTGCTCGCATCCTGTTCTCCTCCCTGGTCTTGCGTGGGGCCGAAAGGGCCCTTGGCAGGAACTGCAACGCAATGAATACATTACAATAAGTTCGCTCCAGCGCCCCTCGTATACCCAAGGATGGTAACAGAGAACAGGGCAGGAAAACACACCCCCGGCGAGGCTAGGGGGTGATGATCTGTTTGACCACTTCGGCGATGATGGCCGGACGCTGTGCCGGCACGTCCGGCTCGCTGCTGTCGTCCTCGTCCAGCTCCTCGCGACGATGGGCCTTCTGCTGTTCGTTGTCGAGCCAGAGCAGGCTCTGGTAGTACTGGCGCACGTTGTTGACATAGTTGCGCGCCTCGCCGCCACGGGCATAGCCATAGCGCACCTTGCGATGCCAGCGTGACTGCTGCAACAGGGGCAGCACCTCTTTCACGTCGCTCCAGGCGTCCGGGTTCTTGCCCAGCTCCTTGGTCAGGCGGCGGGCATCCATCATGTGGCCGTAGCCGATGTTGTAGGCGGTGAGGGCAAACCACACTTTCTCGTCCGCCGGGACCGAGTCGGGCACCTTCGCCATCATCTCCTGCAGGTAGCGGGCGCCCCCCTTGATGCTCTCTTCCGGGTGGGTGCGATCGTTTACCCCCATCGCCTTGGCGGTCGGACCGGTGAGCATCATCATGCCACGCACCCCGGTGTAGGAGCGTGCCTGGGGATCCCAGTGGGATTCCTGATAGCTGATGGCGGCCAGCAGCCGCCAGTCGATATCCTTGGCGTGGGTCTGGAACAGAGCCTGGTACTTGGGCAGCAGGCTCTTGGCCCGTTGCAGGAAGGTACGGGTGTCGACGAAGTCGAAGTTCTGCACGTGGCCGAAGTACTTCTCGTCGAGCTTGGCGATGGCGCCATCCATGAAGCGCTGACCGAAGAAGTCGATGATGCTGGCGTAGAGGCTGTCGTCGGGCAGCTTGGTCATGGCCCAGGCCACGGTCTGCTTGCTGGCGAGGGTCAAGCCCTCGGTGAGTTCGGGGTAGTAGCGCTGGGTACGGGCCAGTATGGTGTCCTGCACCACCGTGTAGTCCACCTTGCCGTCGGCCACCTGCTTGAGCAGCTCTTCCACGTCCGCATCCCGATTGGTGCTCCACTTCAGGTTGGGGTACTGCTTGGCCAGCTCCTTCATCAGGTCCTCGCCGGTGGAGCCCGCCGGCACCACTATGCTGCCCTTGATGTCACCGAGGTTCTTGGGCCTGGAGGAACCGTTGCGATAGACCAGCTTGGGGGAGACCTGGTAGAAGCCGGGGCCGAAGCGGAACAGCTTGCGCCGCTCCGGGGTCACGACGATGGCGGCGGCGGCGAGATCCAGCTTGCCCTTTTGCAGTTGCTCGACCAGCTCGGCGGTGCTGTAGGCCGGTACTATGGTCAGCTTGACCCCCAGCCAGTCGGCGTAAAGCTGCGCCAGCTCGTAGTCGAACCCCAGTGCGGTGTCGTCACGCTGGTAATAGGAAGTGGGGCCATAGAGGGTGCCAACCCGGATCTCGCCTCGCTGGCGGATCTGCTCCAGTTGGCTGGAGGGGTGGTAGAAGTCGCAACCGGCCAGGGCCAGCGTCAACATCATCCCGATGAACAGTCGAAAAATGCAGCGCAAGTAGGTGAGTACCCTTGTTGAAAAAAACGGCATTTGTCAAAAAAGAGGCACCTTTATACCAGAGAGTATGAAGGGAGTCACACCGCGCGAGATGAGAAAAACGTTTGTTCAGGATGGGCCTGATCCCTATAATACGCGCGTCTCAAATCCCCCCACACTCTAAAACTTGGTGAGAAAGGTATATGGAAATCTTGCGTGGTGCCCCAGCACTGTCTGAGTTTCGTGTCCACAAGCTGCTGCAGAGCTGCGCACAGAGAGGAGTAGAGATAGCAAGCGTCTATGCGGAATACGTGCATTTTGCCGAGCTGACGAGCCCGCTGTCGCCCCCCGAGCGAGCGACCTTGGGCCAGCTTCTGCGCTACGGCCCGACCATCCCGGAACACACCCCCAGCGGTCAGCTGTTCCTCGTTACCCCCCGCCCCGGCACTATCTCCCCCTGGTCTTCCAAAGCAACCGACATCGCCCACAACTGCGGCCTGAAACAGGTCAAGCGGCTGGAGCGCGGCATTGCCTATTACGTGCAGGCCAAGGGTGAGCTGAGCGTGGCCCAGCGTAGCGAGATCGCGGCCCTGCTGCACGATCGCATGATGGAAGTAGTCTTTGCCGAGATGAACGAGGCTGCCGCCCTGTTTGCTCACCATGAGCCGCGCCCCTTTACCCAGGTAGATGTGCTGGGTGGTGGTCGCGCCGCCCTGGAAGAGGCCAACGTGACCCTGGGTCTGGCCCTGGCCGATGACGAAATAGATTACCTGGTGACCAACTTCACCCGGCTGGGTCGCAATCCCAACGACATCGAGCTCTACATGTTTGCCCAGGCGAACTCCGAGCACTGCCGCCACAAGATCTTCAACGCCGACTGGACCATCGACGGCGAGCAGCAGCCCAAGTCGCTGTTCAAGATGATCAAGAACACCTTCGAGCAGACGCCGGACCATGTCCTGTCTGCCTACAAAGACAACGCCGCGGTGATGGAAGGCAGCCAGGGTGGCCGCTTCTTCCCGAGCCCCGCCAACGGTGAGTACCAGTATCACCAGGAGCGCGTCGACATCCTGATGAAGGTGGAAACCCACAACCACCCGACCGCCATCTCTCCCTTCCCGGGTGCCGCCACCGGCTCCGGCGGCGAAATCCGCGACGAGGGTGCGACAGGGCGTGGCGCCAAGCCCAAGGCGGGCCTGGTGGGCTTCTCCGTCTCCAACCTGCGCATCCCCGGTTTCGAGCAGCCCTGGGAGCAGGACTTCGGCAAGCCGAGCCGCATCGTCAGTGCCTTTGACATCATGCAGGAAGGCCCCCTTGGCGGCGCCGCCTTCAACAACGAATTCGGTCGCCCAGCCATCCTGGGTTACTTCCGTACCTTCGAAGAGCAGGTGCCGAGCCACAACGGCGTCGAGGTGCGCGGCTACCACAAGCCCATCATGCTGGCGGGTGGCATCGGCAACATCCGCAGCGAGCACGTCCAGAAAGGGGAGATCCCGGTGGGGGCTGCCCTCATCGTGCTGGGTGGTCCGGCCATGAACATCGGCCTGGGTGGCGGCGCAGCCTCCTCCATGGCTTCCGGTCAGTCTGCCGAAGATCTCGACTTCGCCTCCGTGCAGCGTGACAACCCCGAGATGGAGCGTCGCTGCCAGGAAGTGATCGACCGCTGCTGGCAACTGGGGGACGACAACCCGATTGTCTTCATCCACGACGTGGGCGCCGGTGGTCTCTCCAACGCCATGCCGGAGCTGGTGAGCGACGGGGATCGCGGTGGTCGCTTCGACTTGCGTGCCATTCCGAACGACGAACCGGGCATGAGCCCGCTGGAAGTCTGGTGCAACGAATCCCAGGAGCGCTATGTGCTGGCCGTGGCCCAGGACAAGCTGCCTCTGTTCAAGGCTTTGTGCGAGCGCGAACGCGCCCCCTATGCCGTCATCGGCACCGCCACCGAAGAGAAGCACCTGACCCTGTCCGATGCGCACTTCGACAACCAGCCCATCGATCTGCCGCTGGACGTGCTGCTTGGCAAGGCGCCCAAGATGCACCGCGACGTGCAGAGCCTGCCCGCCCAGGGCAAGGCGCTGCAACTGGACGGCATCACCCTCAGCGACGCCGCCGAGCGCGTGCTGCGCCTGCCGACCGTGGCGGAGAAGTCCTTCCTCATCACCATCGGCGATCGCACCGTAACGGGCCTCGTCAACCGCGACCAGATGGTCGGCCCCTGGCAGATCCCGGTGGCTGACTGCGCCGTCACCGCCGCGACCTACGACAGCTACCACGGTGAAGCCATGTCCATGGGCGAGCGCACCCCGGTGGCGCTGCTCTCTCATGCCGCCTCCGCCCGCATGGCGGTGGCCGAGGCCTTGACCAACCTGGCACCGGCCAATATCGGCTCCCTCAAGCGGGTCAAGCTCTCCGCCAACTGGATGTCCGCAGCCGGCCACCCGGGGGAAGATGCGGGTCTCTACGAAGCCGTGAAAGCGGTGGGCGAAGAGCTCTGCCCGGCCCTTGGCATAACCATCCCGGTGGGCAAGGACTCCATGTCCATGAAGACCCGCTGGCAGCAGGACGGGGAAGAGCGCAGCGTCACCTCGCCGCTCTCCCTGCTCATCTCGGCGTTTGCCCGGGTCGAGGACGTGCGCAATACCGTGACCCCGCAACTGCGCACCGATCTCGGTGAGACCGACCTTATCCTCATCGACCTTGGCAACGGCAAGCAGCGCCTCGGCGCCTCGGCCCTGGCCCAGGTTTACCGCCAGCTTGGGCAAAGTGCCCCAGATCTGGACAACCCGGTCCAGCTCAAGGGCTTCTTCAACGCCATCCAGGCGCTGGTGGCGGATCGCAAGCTGATTGCCTACCACGACCGCTCCGACGGCGGCCTCTTCGTCACCCTGACCGAGATGGCGTTTGCCGGTCACTGCGGCCTCGACATCCAGCTCGATCGCGTGGGTGGCGACCTGCTGCCGGCCCTGTTCAACGAGGAGCTGGGTGCCGTCATCCAGGTTCGTCGCGAAGACAAGGAAGCGGTGCTGACCCTGCTGGCCGGTCACGGTCTGGCAGCCTGCTCCCATGTGCTGGGCACGGTGCGCGAAGACGACCTCATCCTGTTCCAGCGTGCCGGCAGCGAAGTGTATCGCGCCAGCCGCACCGCCCTTCGCACCATCTGGGGCGAGACCAGCTGGCAGATGCAGCGCCTGCGCGACAACCCGGAGTGCGCCGATCAGGAGCATGCCGCCCGCCAGGACGCCACCGATCCGGGTTTGCAGGCCAGGCTCACCTACAACCCGTCCGACGACGTGGCCGCGCCCTATATCGCTCGCGGGGTTTCTCCCCGTCTGGCGGTGCTGCGCGAGCAGGGGGTCAACTCCCACGTGGAGATGGCGGCCGCCTTTGACCGCGCCGGCTTTACCGCTGTCGACGTGCACATGAGCGACATCCTCGAGGGGCGCATCAAGCTGGAAGATTTCCAGACCCTGGTGGCCTGTGGCGGCTTCTCCTACGGCGACGTGCTGGGGGCGGGGGAAGGCTGGGCCAAGTCCATCCTGTTCAACGACAACGCCCGTGAGCAGTTCCAGCGCTTCTTCGAGCGCGGCGATACCCTCTCCCTGGGGGTGTGCAACGGTTGCCAGATGATGTCCAACCTGCGCGACCTCATCCCGGGGGCCGATCTCTGGCCGCGCTTCGTGCGCAACCGCTCCGAGCGCTTCGAGGCGCGCTTCAGCCTGGTGGAAGTGCAGGACTCCCCGTCCGCCTTCTTCGCCGGGATGGCTGGCTCCGTGATGCCGATTGCCGTCTCCCACGGGGAAGGGCGCGTGGAAGTGCGCGATGCTGCTCACCTGGCTGCGCTGCAACAGAGCGGTCTGGTGGGGCTGCGTTTCGTGGACAACCGCGGCAACGTCACCGTGCAATACCCGGCCAACCCCAACGGCTCCCCTGACGGTATCACCGCGGTGACCAGTGCGGACGGCCGCGCCACCATCATGATGCCGCACCCGGAGCGGGTATTCCGCACCGTGGCCAACTCCTGGCACCCGGACAACTGGGGAGAGGATGGCGCCTGGATGCGCATGTTCCGCAATGCTCGGGTTCGCCTGGGTTAAGCGCCAGCAAGAAACTAAAAACCGGCCCCAGTGGCCGGTTTTTTTATGGGCATGTGTCTGAGAATGGGGAGGGCAGGAGGAGACGATCACGATGGGGGCGAGGCCGTCTTCAGCCCACTGCTCCGCCAGCTGCTTGCTGGAGGATATGTCATGGATTGAGGGGGCCGATCTGGTATCGCCTGCCAGACGGGCAAGCCGGACCGAGCCTTGGCGGACATAAAAAACCGGCCACGGAGGCCGGTTTTGCTGTGTGAACTGTGGACTGTGAACCTGAAGCTAGCGCAGCACCACGTGCTGGAAGCCCTGCACCAGACTGATGACGGGCTGGGGGTAGATGCCGAGCAATACCACCAGAATGGCGGAGAGCAGCACCACCAGGCCCCCGGAGGAGAAGGCCCAGTCGGCCCTGGCATCGCGCAGTTGCATGCCGGGTTCACGCAGGTAGAGGGTGACCATGACCCGCAGGTAGTAGTAGAGCCCCAGGGCACTGCCGAGCACGATGGCGCCGGAGAGCCACCACAGCTTGGCATCGACGGTGACGCCGATGAGGTAGAACTTGCCGATGAAGCCCAGCGTCATGGGGATACCCGCGAGGGAGAGCATCATTACCGTCATCACCGCCGTCAGATAGGGGCGCTTCCAGAACAGACCGCGATAACTGTGCAGGGAGTCCGCATCCTTGCCGCGATAGGGGCTGGACATCATGCTGATGACGCCGAAGGCACCCAGGCTGGTGAACAGGTACATCAGCAGGTAGACACCCGCCGCTTCCACCGGCATCTCGCCGAGGCGGCTTGCCACCACCACCGCCAGCAGATAGCCGAAGTGGGAGATGGAGGAGTAACCCATCATCCGCTTGATGTTGGTCTGGATCAGCGCCAGGAGGTTGCCGACCACGATGGAGACGACCGCCATGGCCGCCAGCAGCCAGTGGATCATGGGATCCGAGGTGGCGGGTACCGCCAGGTAGAAGCGCAGCAGCACGCAGAACACGGCTATCTTGCTCACTGTGGCGAGGAAGGTGGCCACCGGTGCCGGCGCCCCTTCATAGACGTCCGGGGTCCAGAGGTGGAAGGGGGCGAGGGACAACTTGAACGCAAAGCCGACCAGCATCAGGCCAAAGCCCCCCATCAGCAGCGGATGGTGAGCCGGGCTCTGGGCCAGGGTCACACCGAGATCGCTGAAGCTCAGGCTTCCGGCCTGGGCGTAGAGCAGTGCCATGCCAAACAGCAGGAAGGCGGTGGCACTGGCGGAGAGCACCATGTACTTGATGCTGGCTTCCAGCGAGTGCCGCTCGCGATAGGCATACCCCACCAGACCGAACATGGGCAGGGTCAGCATCTCGATCCCGATGAAGAGCGAGGCGAGGTGACGGGAGGCTGCCAGCACCAGACCACCGGCGGTGGCGATGAGCAGCAGCAGGTAGAACTCTTCCCGGTTGTCCGGATAGCCCTTGAGCCAGGTGCGACCGAAGGTGCAGGTGGCCAGGGCCCCGATGAGCACCAGCCCCATGTAGAAGACCGCGTAAGCGTCCACTTGCAGCAGGGGAGTGACCCCCTGATCCCCCTGGGCCATCACGATGGGCAGGGAGAAGAGCGCGAGGTTTAGGCCGATGATGGTGACCACGAAGGCGGTGTCGTCACAGCGCTTCCAGGCGATGGCCAGCATCAGGGCCACCATGGCCCCCGTGGTCAGCAACAGGGGCAGCAGGGCCAGCAGTTGAGAAACAGTAAACGTCATGACAGTGCTCCCGACATGGACAAGGAAGGCGAAAGAGAAAGCATCATTGCAGCGCCCCCGTGCCCGGCAGCGCGTACCAGTGCAGCACGCTCAGGAGGCTGCTGCTGGCGGTGTCGAGCACCGGCTGGGGATAAAGACCGAGCAGCACCAAGAGGCCGGCGATGGTCAGCATCATGGTCAGTTCCCGGGTATCCAGCCCCTTGAGCATGCTCTCCTCCCGGGGCGTCCCGAAGCAGGCCCGCTGCAGCATGATGAGGGAGTAGACCGAGGCCAGCACCAGCCCGAAGGTGGCGATGACGGTGATGACGGGGGCCACCTGGAAGCTGCCGATGAGGATCAGGAACTCGCCGACGAAGTTGCCGGTCCCCGGCATCCCGAGGGATGCGACGGAGAAGAACAGCATCACGCCGGGCAGGTAGCGCAGCCGTCCCCAGAGACCACCCATCTGGCGCAGATCCCGGGTGTGCAGACGCTCGTAGAGCTGACCGCACAGAATGAAGAGGCCGGCGGCCGAGAGCCCGTGGGCAATCATCTGTACCACTGCCCCTTGCAGGGCGAGCTCGCTGCCCGAGTAGATGGCGATCATCACGAAGCCCATGTGGGAGATGCTGGTGTAGGCAACCAGCCGTTTGATGTCGGTCTGGGCAAAGGCCAGCAGGGCGCCATAGACGATGCCGATGAGGCCGAGCACCATGGCGTAGGGAGCAAACTCGGCGGACGCCTCGGGGAAGAGCGGCAGGGTAAAGCGCAGCAGGCCGTAGGCCGCGGTTTTCAGCAAGATGCCCGCGAGATCCACGGAGCCTGCGGTGGGCGCCTGGCTGTGGGCATCAGGGAGCCAGCCATGGAGCGGCACCAGGGGCATCTTGACCGCGAAGGCGATGAAGAAGCCCAGCATCAGCAGCCACTGTACCGTGCTGCTCATGGGGGTGTTGAGCAGTTCCTGATAGTTGAAGGTGAAGACACCGGTGGCGGCGTGGTGGGTCAGTACCAGGCCCAGGATGGCCACCAGCATGATGAGGCCGCTCGCCTGGGTGTAGATGAAGAACTTGGTGGCGGCGTTGATGCGCGACTTGCCATCGGTGACCGAGTGGCCCCAGAGCGCGATCAGGAAGTACATCGGCACCAGCATCATCTCCCAGAAGAAGAAGAAGAGGAACAGATCCACCGCCATGAAGACGCCGAGCACGCCCCCCAGGATCCACAGCAGGTTGAGGTGGAAGAAGCCGATGCGCTGGACGATCTCCTTCCAGGAACAGAGGATGGCCAGCACGCCGATGAAGCTGGTGAGGATCACCATCAGGAGCGACAGCCCGTCCACGGCGAGGTGCAGGGAGATGCCGAAGCGGGGGATCCAGGGTTGTTGCCACTCGGCTGCCCAGACGGGGAGGCCGGGGTTGGCGAGGGTGAAGTCACCACCGAGCCAGATGGCGCTGGAGAGCACCAGACAGGCGCTCATGGAGGCGAGGGCCACCCAGCGGACAAACTGTCCGTCGAGCCGCTCCATCTGCCAGCAGAGCAAGCCGCCGATGAAGGGAATTAGCAAGATCCAGAGTAAGGTCACGATATCAGCTCTCATCTAGGTTCTAGTCGGGCAGGCGCTGAGCCTGCCACACAATATTGGGCTCATGGATCAGCCGAGCAGCAGCAGGGCCAGGATCAGGGCGGCGCCCATCCCCATGGAGGCTGCGTACCAGCGCAACTTGCCGGAGACGGTCCAGGCCAGCAGCTGATGCCCCCCCTGGGCCAGCACGGCGGGCAGGTTCATCATCCTGTCCAGCGGATCCTTGCCGAGCAGGCGAGTCGCCAGCAGGTAGGGCTTGACCCAAATCAGGTCATAAAGCCAGTCAAAGCCCCAGGCATTGAACCAGAGGGTGGACAGAGCCCGCCCCGGTGCACTCTCGGCGATCCCCTTCGCCAGGCGACGTTCGCCGAGGAAGAGGAAGGCGGCCAGCGCAATGCCTGCCACGGCGATGACGCCTGAGAGGATCTCGAGGCCATGGCGTCCCTCTTCGATGTGATCTCCCGGGCCGGCCGGCAGCACTCCTGCCAGCGGTGGCACGATGAGGGCGCCGACTCCGGTGGAGAGCACCAGCAGCACCAGCAGTGGCAAATGGTGGGCAAGGCCCTGTCCGGCGTGAGCCTGGGTCTGCTCCTTGCCGTGGAAGGCGATGAAGATGAGGCGGAAGGTGTAGAGGGAGGTGAGGAAGGCACCACCCAGACCGGCCCACAGCAGGGCGCTCTGGCCACTGGCCTGCACCTGCCAGAGGATGGCGTCTTTACTGTAGAAACCGGCGGTCACCAGTGGCAGCGCGGCCAGGGCCGAGCCCCCCACCAGGAAGCAGGCGTAGACCAGCGGCAGCGATTTGCGCAGGCCTCCCATCTTGAAGATGTTCTGCTCGTGGTGGGTCGCGATTATGACGGCCCCGGCGGAGAGGAACAGCAGCGCCTTGAAGAAGGCGTGGGTCATCAGGTGGAAGATGGCCCCTTCCCAGGCACCAACGCCGAGGGCCAGGAACATGTAGCCAATCTGGCTCATGGTGGAGTAGGCCAGGATCCGCTTGATGTCGGTCTGTACCAGGGCGGCGAAGCCCGCCAGTACCAGGGTAATGGCACCAACCAGCGCCACCAGATGGAGGATCTCCGGTGCCAGCAGGAAGAGGCCGTGGGTGCGGGCGATGAGATAGACACCAGCAGTCACCATGGTGGCCGCGTGGATCAGCGCCGAGACCGGGGTCGGGCCCGCCATGGCGTCTGCCAGCCAGGTCTGCAGGGGCAGCTGGGCGGATTTGCCGACCGCGCCGCCGAGCAGCATCAGGCAGGCGAACGACAGGGCAGGGGAGCCTTCTGCGAACATCGCGGGGGCGCGCACCAGCAGCTCGTGAATGTTGAGGGTGCCGAGCTCGCGATAGAGCACGAAGAGCCCGATGGCGAGGAAGACGTCGCCGACCCGGGTCACCACGAACGCCTTGAGGGCGGCGGCGGCGTTGTTGCGATCCTTGTAGTAGAAGCCGATCAGCAGGTAGCTGCACAGCCCCACTCCTTCCCAGCCCAGATAGACGAACAGCAGGTCATCGGCCAGCACCAGGAACAGCATGCTGGCGATGAAGAGGTTGGTGTAGGTGAAGAAGCGTGAATACCCCTCTTCCCCGCGCATGTACCAGGAGGCGAACAGGTGGATGAAGAAGCCCACCCCGGTCACGACCCCCAGCATGGTCAGTGACAGCCCGTCCAGGGAGAGACGGAAGGCGGGCTGGAACTCGCCCACCGTCATCCACTGCCATAGGGTCTGTGTATAGACGCCGCCTTCCGGCATGGTATTGAGGAAATCGATGCCGACCCACAGGGTAGTGAGGGCCGAGAGACCGATGCTGCCGACACCGATGAGCGCCGAGGTGCGCTCGCCGAGGCGGCCGAGGGAGAAGGCCAGCAGCAGCCATCCCAGCAGCGGGAACAGGAAAGTCAGATATAGGAGGCTCATCCGCGCATCTCGCTCACAGTGTCCACGTTCAGGGTGTGGTAACGACGATAGAGCAGCAGTAACAGGGCGAGGCCGATACTGGCCTCCGCTGCCGCCAGAGAAATCACCAGTATGTACATGATCTGGCCGTCGGCCTGGGCCCAGCGGCTACCCGCCACCACGAACGCCAGGGCGGATGCGTTCATCATGATTTCGATACTCATGAGGATAAACAACAGGTTGCGGCGTATCAGCAGGCCGCACAGGCCGATGGCAAACAAAATGGCCGCCAGTAGGAGGCCGTGCTCCATGGGAATTCCACTCATCGCCATGCTCCTTGTGCTTGCTGGATGGAAAGGGGGCGGGCTGCCGGCAGCGAGCCATGCATCACCACGGGGATGTCGCTCATTGCTGACCTCCTTCCTGTGTGGTGCGAGGCACGGAGAGCACTTCCCCACTCTTGTCCTCGCGGCCCAGGTGATAGGCGGTGACCAGACCCGCCAGCAGCAGGATGGAGGCGAGCTCCACCGCCAGCACATAGGGGCCGAACAGGGCGATACCGACTTCCTTGGCGCTGACCTCGGTCAGACCCAGTTCACCGCCGGTCACGCCGAGAATGCCGTGGGCCAGAAAGCCCAGCAAAATGAGGGAGAGCAGGGCCGGGCCACCCCAGGTCATGGGGGTGAGCCACTTCTTCTCCTGATCCTGGGCGCTCCCCAGGTTCAGCATCATCACCACGAACACGAACAGCACCATGATGGCGCCGGCGTAGACGATCACCTGCAGGGCCCCCGCAAAGGCGGCGCCCAGGCAGAAGAAGATCATGGCCACGGCGATGAGGGAGATGATGAGATTGAGCAGCGCATGCATGGGGTTGCTGGTGCTGATCACCCGCAGCGTGCTGTAAACGGCGACCAGGGCCGCGGCATAGAATGCCAGTTCCATGATTGACTCCTAGGGCAGCAGGCTCTTGACATCGATGGGCTTGGCTTCGTTCTCGGCATCCCCTTTGGGTTTGCCGTCGATGGCCATCCCGCTCATGCGGTAGAAGTTGTAGTCCGGGTATTTGCCGGGGCCGCTTATCAGCAGATCTTCTTTCTCGTACACCAGATCCTGGCGACGATACTCCCCCATCTCGAAATCCGGCGTCAGCTGGATGGCGGTGGTGGGGCAGGCCTCCTCGCACAGGCCGCAGAAGATGCAGCGGGAGAAGTTGATGCGAAAGAACTCCGGGTACCAGCGGCCATCTTCCCGCTCCGACTTCTGCAAGGAGATGCAACCGACCGGGCAGGCAACAGCACACAGGTTGCACGCCACGCAGCGTTCGTCGCCGTCAGGATCCCGGGTCAGTACGATGCGACCGCGAAAACGGGGGGCGGCGTAGACCGGCTGCTCCGGGTAGCTCAGGGTTTCACGGGGGCGCCAGGCATGGGAGAAGACCATCCCAAGACTGCGCAACTGGGTGCCAACACCCTTGATAATGCTCGTAATTTTCATAGGTGCCTCACTGCACATTTATCAGCACTGGCGTCTGGGCGTTTCCTTGCCGCAGACGGCCGAATCATCGTCATGTCCATCTCGTTTTGCTCACGCATTCATCAGCACCACGGCAGCGGTGACCAGCATGTTGAGCAGGGTCAGGGGCAGGCACACTTTCCAGCCAAAGGACATCACCTGGTCGAAGCGCGGGCGGGGCAGGGAGGCCCGCAGCAGGATGAAGAACACCATGAAACAGGCGGTCTTCAGGGCGAACCAGATGAAGGGCGGCAGCCAGGGGCCGTGCCAGCCACCGAAGAAGAGGGTCACGATGAGGGAGGAGATCAGCACGATGCCGATGTACTCCCCCACGAAGAAGAGACCCCACTTCATGCCCGCGTACTCGATGTGATAGCCGTCGGCGAGCTCCTGCTCGGCCTCCGGCTGGTCAAACGGGTGGCGGTGGGTGACGGCGACCCCGGCAAACAGGAAGGTGACGAAGCCCAGGATCTGGGGGATCACGTTCCACATGCCGGCCTGGGCCTCGACGATGTCACGCAGGTTGAAGCTGCCGGTCTGGATGACGATGCCCATGAGCGAGAGGCCAAGGAACACCTCGTAGGAGAGGGTCTGGGCCGAGGCGCGCAGGCTGCCGAGCAGGGAGTACTTGTTGTTGCTCGACCAGCCTGCGAAGAGCACGGCATAGACCGCCAGCCCGGCGATCGCCAGGATATAGAGCAGCCCCACGTTGAGATCCGCCACGCCCCAGGTGGGGGTGATGGGCACCACCGCAAACGCCAGGATGAAGGCGGTGAAGGCGATGATGGGGGCCAGCACGAAGATCCGGCGATCCGCAAAGGGCGGGATCCAGTCCTCCTTGAAGAACATCTTGACCATGTCGGCCGCCAGTTGCAGCAGGCCGAAGGGACCAACCCGGTTGGGGCCGTAACGGTCCTGCCACAGTGCCAGCAGGCGGCGCTCGATGAAGCTCATGAAGGCGCCAGCCCCCACGATCCCCACGAGCACGACCAGGGCCTTGCCGACCTCGATCAGCAGATCCATCAGAGAGTCGCTCATGCGATGACCTCCTGCAGGTTATCGATCAGGGCGTGGTGCAGGGCGGTCGGCAGACCGTTCACCCCGAGTGGCAGCCCTGCCAGGCCCGGAGCCAGCGCATCGCTCAGGCGCAGACGCAGGCGCCAGTGGTTGCCACCCCAGGAGAAGGCCACCAGTGCGTCAGGGGACAGTGCCAGGCGGGCGGCATCCGCCGGGTTCAGTACCAGGGTGGGTTCCCCCATGCGAGCCTGGATGACCGGGCTTCTGGCGGAGAGCTCCTCGCCACCGAACAGCTGGTCATAGCTCACCACCTGCAAGGATGCGGCGGGCTGGAAGGGGGCCGGGATGGTGCCAAACCAGCCCAGGTTGCCTTCGCCCGGCTCCAGCAGGCGGCGACCGGGATCCCCGGCACGCAGGTTGCCGCCCACCTCGTCCTGGAACTTGTTCCAGGCGGAGGGGGAGTTCCAGCCCGGCGCCCAGGCAAACGGTACCTGGGAGAGGGGCTGGCGGGAACCAGCGTAGCCTTCCATGGAGAAGGCGAACGGCGAATCGGGATCCTGGGCGACTCTGGGCTCGCTCACGTTCTGGTTTGCCAGCATGGAGGTGCGACCACTGTAGCGGTGCGGCTCCCGGGCGAGCTTCATGCCGCGAATGCGCAGGCCGGCGTTGGGTGCAGCTTCACCCATGGTGGTGAGCAGCGGGGCGCTGGCGGCGCAATCGCGACTCACATCGTCGAAGGTGTTCCAGCGAACCGAACGCGGTTGCTGGCTCCCTTGCAGGGCATCCAGCCAGCGCCAGCTCTCGCGCACCTGGATATCGGCGTTGTAGAAGGCGGGAGCATAGACCTGGAAGAAGCGCTGGGCGCGGCCTTCCATGTTGACCAGGGTGCCATCGCCTTCGGCAAAACTGGCGGCAGGCAGCACCAGACCCGCCTTCTTCGCGGTGGCCGTCTCCTGATGGTCGATGACCAGCAGGTGTTGCAGGCGATCCAGGGCGGTGTCCACCCGGCTGCGGGGGGCTCGGCGGTAGAGGTCGTTCTCAAGAACGACCAGGGCAAGTCTCTCTTCCCCTTCCATGCGCTCGAGGGCTGCCTCCAGCGGGGCGGCATGCCGGGCCAGCATGGCCAGCCCCAGGCTGTTGGCTTCCTGAGCCACGAGGGCAAGCTCCGCGGCCTGGCCACGGCCCTTGAGGGCACGGGCGATGTTGCTGGCCGCTTCGATCAGCGCCTCGTTGCGGGCTCCATTGCCTGCGATAATGAGGGGCTTTTTGGCGTTGCCAAGCAGGTCGGCCCATTGGGCGGCGAGGGCCTGCTGTTCGGGGGAGAGATCCGTTGGCGCCGGTGCACTGGCGTCCAGCAGGTGGGCGATGGCAAACCCGAGGCGCGCCTGATCCGCGTGGGGGGCGTGCAGGGTGCTGCTCGCCACGTCATCCAGGCGGGTGGCATCCAGACTGGTGATGAGCAAGGGGTAGCGCTGGTTCTGGGCCAGGGTCTGTACGGCAGCGACCTGCCAGAGATCCACCTTCAGCTTGCGGGCAATTTCGCGCCCCTTGCCTTTCACTGCCTGGCGCAGGGCCAGGGCGATGCGGGCGGCGGTCTGGGTGACATCTTCCCCGAGCACCAGCACGGCGTCGGCCTCTTCCATGTCGCGCAGGCTGGGAGTGCGCACGCCGCCGTGCTCCAGAATGTCCAGCATCTTCTGTAGGCATTTCCATTCGCTCTGCTCGACCCCGGAGTAGAAGTTGGCGGCCCCCACCAGTTCGCGCAGGGCGAAATTGCTCTCCAAGGAGGCGCGGGGTGAGCCGATGCCGATGACGCCGCTGGCGGTGCGCAGCGCATCCGCAGCCCGGTTCAGGGCACCATCCACCGTGATGGCCAGCTTGTCACTGCCATCCTGCAGCAGGGGCTGGCGCGGGCGGTCGGTCAGATTGACGTGACCGTAGCCGAAGCGGCCGCGATCGCAGAGGAAATAGTGGTTCAGGGCACCGTGGAAACGGTTCTCGATGCGGCGCAGCTCGCCGTAGCGCTCACCCGGGCTGATGTTGCAGCCGACCGAGCACCCCTGGCAGATGCTGGGGGCGAACTGCATGTCCCACTTGCGGTTGTAACGCTCGGAGTGGGTCTTGTCGGTGAAGACGCCGGTGGGACAGACCTCCACCAGGTTGCCGGAGAATTCGCTCTCCAGAGTGCCATCCTCGACCCGGCCGAAGTAGACGTTGTCATGGGCGCCATAGACCCCGAGATCCTCGCCACCGGCGTAATCCTTGTAATAGCGCACGCAGCGGTAGCAGGCGATGCAGCGGTTCATCTCGTGGTTGATGAAGGGGCCCAGATCCTGATTCTGGTGGGTGCGCTTGGTGAAACGGTAGCGGCGGCTGTTGTGGCCCGTCATCACCGTCATGTCCTGCAGGTGGCAGGCGCCACCCTCTTCACACACCGGGCAGTCGTGGGGATGGTTGGTCATCTGCCACTCCACCACCGTCTTGCGAAACTCCTTCGCCTCTTCATCCTCGATGGAGATATAGGTGCCATCGGTGGAAGGGGTCATGCAGGACATGACCAGGCGGCCGCGCTTGTCGTCGGCATTCTGATACTGTTTGACCGCGCACTGGCGGCAGGCACCGACGCTACCGAGCGCCGGGTGCCAGCAAAAATAGGGGACGTCCAGACCCAGCGACAGACAGGCTTGCAGCAGGTTGTCTGCCCCGTCTACCTCGTACTCTTTACCGTCTACATGAATGGTTGCCATACAACTTCCCTGAAACCTGTTTTATGAAATCGGCTATTGCCCGATGCGTCCTGGCGCTTACCAGCGCTCGCCCAGCAGGTTGGGCTGGATACCCTTGAACAGCTTGTGATTGTCATGGGGGGCCTTGACCCCGGCCTCGAACTCGGACCGGAAATACTTCATCGCACTGCCAAGGGGCTCGACGGCGCCGGGGGCATGGGCACAGAAGGTCTTGCCCGGGCCCAGGAAACTGACGAGCTGTTCCAGGGTCGCGAGATCCTCGGGTTGGCCCTCGCCCCGCTCCAGCGCCCGCAGGATCTTGACGCTCCAGGGCAGGCCGTCGCGGCAGGGGGTGCACCAGCCGCAGGATTCGCGGGCAAAGAACTCCTCCATGTTGCGCAGCAGGGAGACCATGTTGATGCTGTCATCCACCGCCATGGCAAGGCCCGTACCCATGCGGGTGCCCACCTTGCCGATGCCGCCTGCATACATCTGGGCATCCAGGTGCTCGGGCAGCAGGAAGCCGGTGCCGGCGCCGCCCGGTTGCCAGGTTTTCAGGCGATAGCCGGGCTTCATGCCGCCTGCGTACTCCTCGAACAGCTCGCGGGCGGTGATGCCAAAGGGCAGCTCCCACAGGCCGGGATTGTTGACCTTGCCGGAAAAGCCCATCAGCTTGGTGCCGTGATCTTCCGAACCCGGCAGTGCCAGCCCCTGATACCAGGCCACACCGTTGCCGATGATGGCGGGGACGTTGCACAGGGTTTCGACGTTGTTGACGCAGGTCGGCTTGCCCCAGACGCCGGAGACGGCGGGGAAGGGGGGTTTGGCCCGCGGGTTGGCGCGCCGTCCTTCCAGGGAGTTGATGAGGGCCGTCTCTTCGCCGCAGATGTAGCGACCTGCGCCGGTGTGGACGAACAGCTCGAAGTCAAAGCCCGAGCCCAGGATGTTCTTGCCAAGGAACCCCGCGGCCTTGGCCTCTTCCACGGCGCGGCGCAGGTGGATGGCGGCATCCACGTACTCGCCGCGCAGGAAGATGTAGCCGCGATAGGCCTTGAGAGCCCGGGCACTGATGATCATCCCCTCGATCAGCAGGTGGGGCAGCTGCTCCATCAGCATGCGGTCTTTGTAGGTATTGGGTTCCATCTCGTCGGCGTTGCAGAGCAGGTAACGGATGTTCATGCTCTCGTCTTTGGGCATCAGGCCCCACTTCACGCCGGTGGAGAAACCGGCGCCGCCGCGTCCCTTGAGGCCGGCATCCTTGACGGTGCTGACGATGTCATCCGGGCTCATCTGGCCAAGGGCCTTGCGGGCGGCCTCATAGCCCTGTTTTGCCTGATACTCCTCGAGCCACACCGGCTGGCCGTCGTCCCGCAGGCGCCAGGTGAGAGGGTGAGTCTCGGCGGTGCGGGGGATGCGGTTGGCGGTGCCGAGGGAGGCAAGCGTCTTGCCTGGCTGAATGCTCATGGGTAAGCCTCCAGGGTTTTCAGCAGGCTGACGGCATCGAGTCCGCCATAGGTATCGTCATCGATCATGATGGCCGGCCCCTTGTCGCAGTTGCCGAGGCAGCAGACGGGCAACAGGGTGAAGCGGCCATCCGGGGAAGTCTGACCGGGGGCCAGATTGACGACCTCTTTCAGACCGGCAAGCAACTGCTCGTGGCCGTTGATGTAGCAGACCATGCTGTCGCAGACGCGGATGATGTGACGACCCACCGGCTGGCGGAAGATCTGGCTGTAGAAGGTGGCGACCCCTTCCACGTCGCTGGCGGGGATGCCGAGCTCGGCGCCGATGGCGTGAATGGCGCCGTCAGGCACCCAGCCACGGGCCTGTTGCACTATCTTGAGCGCTTCGATGCTGGCTGCACGGGGATCTTCGTAGTGGTGTTTCTCGTGTTCGATGGCATCGCGCTCAGCCTGGCTCAGGACGAAATCTCCCTGCTGGCTGCTGCATGCCCCTTGCCCTTGTGGGGTCTGGTTATTGTGACACTGACATTGGCTCATGACTTGACCTTTTGTGGCTTGTCCCTTTACTGCGCGTCTTGCCCTTCGCCCCGGCTGCCGGGGCGAGAGGACTCAACGATCCACATCTGACATAACGAAATCGATACTGCCCAGGTAGACGATAAGATCCGACACCATCTGGCCGCGGATCACCGAGGGGATCTGCTGCAGGTGAGCAAAGCTCGGGGTGCGGATCCGGGTCCGGTAGCTCATGGTGGAGCCGTCGCTGGTCAGGTAATAGCTGTTGACCCCCTTGGTCGCCTCTATCATCTGGAAGGACTCGGCGGCCGGCATGACAGGCCCCCAGGAGACTTGCAGGAAGTGGGTGATCAGGGTTTCGATGTCCTGCAGGGTGCGCTCTTTGGGCGGTGGCGTGGTGAGCGGGTGATCCGCCTTGAAGGGGCCCTCAGGCATGTTTTTCATGCACTGCTCGATAATGGACAGGCTCTGGCGGATCTCCTCGATGCGCACGGTGGCGCGGTCGTAGGCGTCCCCGTTGCTACCCACCGGCACCTCGAACTCGAACTGATCGTAACCGGAATAGGGGCGCCATTTGCGCACGTCAAAGTTGAGCCCCGTGGCCCGCAGACCGCCCCCCGTGGTGCCCCAGGCCAGGGCCTGGGCCGTGTTGTAGGCGGCGACGCCTATGGTGCGGCCCCGCAGTATGCTGTTGCGCATGGCCGCCTTTTCATACTCCATCAACCGCTTGGGCAGCCAGCTCAACAGATTGTCCTGGATGAGGCGGGTCCAGCCGGCAGGCAGATCGTGGGCCACGCCGCCGATGCGGAACCAGGCCGGGTGCATGCGGGCTCCGGTGATGGCCTCGATGATGGTGTAGATCTTCTGGCGGTCCGTGAAGGTGAAGAAGACCGGGGTCATGGCCCCCACGTCCTGAATGTAGGTGCCAAGGAACAGCAGGTGGCTCTGGATGCGGAACAGTTCCGCCATCATCACCCGGATCATGTCGACCCGCGCCGGCACCTTGATGCCGGCCAGCTTCTCGACCGCCAGCACATAGGGCAGGTTGTTCATCACGCCGCCCAGGTATTCGACCCGGTCGGTGTAGGGGATGTAGCTGTGCCAGGACTGGCGCTCGCCCATCTTCTCGGCGCCGCGGTGGTGATAGCCGATGTCGGGCACGCAGTCGCGGATCTCTTCTCCGTCGAGTTGCAGCACCAGGCGGAAGGCGCCGTGGGCGGAGGGGTGGTTCGGCCCGAGGTTCAGGAACATGTAGTCCTCGTTCTCGTTGCCGCGGGCCATGCCCCACTCTTCCGGCTTGAACAGCAGGTTGTCCTGCTCCTGATCCTGCTTGACCGCATCGAGCATGAAGGGATCAAACTCGGTGGCGCGCGCCGGGTAGTCCTTGCGCAAGGGGTGCCCTTGCCAGCTCTTGGGCATCATGATGCGGGTCAGATGGGGGTGGCCATCGAAGGTGATCCCCATCAGATCCCACACTTCCCGCTCGTACCAGTTGGCGTTGGGGAAGTGGCGGCTGACGGTGGGCAGATGGAGATCGCTCTCCTTGAGCGCCACCTTCAGCATCACGTCGGCGTTACGGTCGATGGAGATGAGGTGATAGAAGACGGTAAAGTCGCTCTCCGGCAGGCCGTGGCGATGGCTGCGCATCCGTTCGTCGGTGGCGCTGAGATCGAACAGCATCACGAAGGGGGAGGGCAGCTTTTGCAAGAAGCCCATCACGTCCAGCAGCAGATCCCGGGAGAGCCAGATGACCGGCACGCCGGTACGGGTGCTCTGCACGGTGAAGCGCTCGGCACCGAAGTGGGCGAACAGCTCGCCGACCACCTGGGCATCGGCGTGATCGGCGGTTTGCCACTGGGCCATGGTGTAATTGCTTGGGAATTCTCGAGTCAGTTTCATGATCAGATCTCATCCGGCGTGCGCAGGTTGGTCACGTTGATCCGCTCGCCGCGCTTGCGTTCCTTCTCGGATTGCATCTGGGGACGGTAGATCCCCTGATCCCCCACCACCCAGGAGAGGGGGCGGCGTTCCTTGCCGATGGATTCCTGCAGCAGCATCAGGGCTTGCAGGAAGGCCTCGGGGCGGGGCGGGCAGCCCGGAATGTAGACATCGACCGGCAGGAACTTGTCCACCCCCTGTACCACGGAGTAGATGTCATACATGCCGCCGGAGTTGGCGCAGGCCCCCATGGAGATGACCCACTTGGGTTCGAGCAACTGCTCATAGAGCCGCTGGATGACAGGGGCCATCTTGATGAAAGGGGTGCCGGCAATCACCATGAAGTCGGCCTGACGGGGGGAGGCTCGTATGACCTCAGCGCCGAAGCGAGCCACGTCGTGGGGAGAGGTGAAGGCGGTACACATCTCCACGTAGCAGCAGGAGATGCCGAAGTTGTAGGGCCAGAGGGAGTTCTTGCGGCCCCAGTTGACGGTGTCTTGCAGCACCTCTTCGAGGCGCCCGATCATGATGCCGCGGGTCGCTTGCTGCGCCAGTGGATCATCGACGGTCTGGCGCTGTTCCTGGGGGTAGCGCTCAACGGGCGCATCCGGGTCAATCCGGGTCAGGGTGTACTTCATGGTGCAACCTCAAAGAGATAATCGGTAGTTCAGTCTGGTTTCTTGTCAGTCAGGACACGCTTTTTCGGGGCCCAGTCGAGGGCACCAATGCGCCACAGGTAGAGGAGGCCTACCAGCAGCAGGGTGATGAAGATGGTGGCTTCGATGAAGCCGACCCAGCCGCTCTCCCGAACGGAGACGGACCAGGCAAAGAGATAGAGGGCTTCGACATCGAAGATGACGAAGAACATGGCGACTAGGTAGAACTTGGCGGAGAAGCGCAGGCGGGCGTTGCCGACGGAATCCACACCGGATTCGAAGGGTTTGTTCTTGGCACGGCCATAGGCGCGTCCCCCCAGCAAGGCCGCCAGGCCTATCATGGTCAAGCAGATACAGATGGCGCCAATGACATAGACAGCAAAAGCCCAGTGCTGGACGGCAATATCAGCAAACATATAGGTTTTTCCCTAACCAAATTAATCATGTGACTTAACAATGATGTTACGTAGTATGCCACTTTCGTACTGATTTACATGTCATTTCAAAGGATTAATTATTAATCAACGGGATGAAAATCGTGTTTTGCTAGCGGGGTCAACTTTCTCGTTTGAGAATTGTTTTCAATCGTTTTTATGTAGCAGAAAAAAACCGGATAGTTTGAAAATCAGGGGGATGGCAGGAAACAAAAGACCCCGCATGGCGGGGTCTGTTTCAGGGTTGGAGAACGGGGAGGCTCTGCTCTGCCGCCTTGCCCTGGGAGAGCACGATCTCCACCCGGCGGTTGGCTTGGCGGTGAGCCGGGGTATCGTTTGGATAACGGGGTTGGGTATCCGCCACCCCTTGGGCGATCAGCCGTCGTGAATCCAGCTTGGGGTTGGTCAGCAGGGTGTGGGTGATGGTGGCCGCCCGCAGCACCGACAGCTCCCAGTTGTTGCGATAGAGCTCCACCGGCGCCTGGGAGTTGTCGGTGTGACCGGTGACCACCACCATGCCGGGGATGTCCGCCAGCACGTCCGAGACCTTGTTGACCAGCGGAATGAACTGGGGCTGCAAGAAGGCGGAGTCGGCCGGAAACAAGGTCTTTTCGCCGATGCGGATGACCAGTTGGCTGCCAAGCTGCTCCACCTCGATCTCTTTGGACTCGATTTGGCTCTTGAGCTGCTGATCCAGCTTCTGCTTGGTGACCGTGACCCAATCCTGCTCCTTGGTCTTGTGGGGCCAGGACTCCGTGGCCGCAGGTTTCTCCGAGGAGCCGATGGTCTCGTTGAAAGGGTCGGCCGCTGCTGCGGGCGTCTGGGTATCCAGCACCTGCTCTTTCTGGGAGGTATTGGGGGTGGTCTTGGACTCGGGTTCCAGTATGCCTGTGCCCCCCTGCATCACGGGGGAGCCGGCGGGAAGGGAAACCAGCCCTATCTTGCCAAGAGATTCGATAAAGCCCTGAATGAGCACGCGAGTCTCCGACTGCTTGGCCATGGCGAAGGAGTAGAGCACCACGAACAGGGCGAACAGCAGTGTCATGAAGTCGGCGTAGGAGACCAGCCAGCGTTCGTGGTTCTCCGGCGCCTCAGCCTTTTTCTTTTTCGCCACTGTGGCCTCCGAGGTAAGGCTCAAGGGTCACTTGCAGCCGTTGCTGTGACTCGCCGTCCACGATGCAGAGGATGCCGGTGAGGGTCATCTCCTTGTAGTGGCGGATCTGGTGGGCAAACGACTTGTAGCGGTTGCCGAAGGGCAGGAAGATGAGGTTGGCGGCCGACACCCCGTAGATGGTGGCGATAAAGGCCACCGCGATGGCGCCCCCCAGCTTGTCGGGGGCATCCAGCAGGCCCATGGCGTGAATGAGGCCAAATACGGCCCCGACGATCCCCATGGTCGGGCAGTAGCCCCCCATGGCCTCGTAGAATTTGACGGTCTGTTCGATATCTTCCTGCTCGAACTCGATCTCGTTTTCCAGTACCTCGTGGATTTTGGTCTTCTCGTAGCCATCGACCATCATCTGTACCCCTTTTTGCAGGAAGGGATCCTTGATGTCGTCGATCATGCCCTCCAGTGCCAGCATGCCGCTGCGCCGTGCATTGCCCGCCAGGGTTTCAAGCAGTTGGGCCTGCTCCAGCATGTCGAGGCGCAGGGGAGTGATGAGCCACTTGAAGCGCTTGAGGGTTTTACCAACCACGGAGAAGGGAAACTGGGTCAGTGCGGCACCGACGGTACCGCCGATCACGATGAGAAAGGCGGGCAGATCGAGCAGGGCGCTGGGGTGCCCCCCTTCTATCATGTTGCCACCCAGAATGGCTGCCAGGGCCAGCAGCAAGCCAATAAGACTCATTTGTCCATATCCCTATGCGATGTGTGAGGCTAGTGTAGCCATTTAACTATCAGTTTTTCAAAACGATATCCAATCGGTGAGCAATATCCGAGAGGTTGCGCAGACCCGGTAGTGTCCGGTGGCATCGGCCTGTGCCGCCTGGTCAGCAGAGCAGGTTGACGGCGCTGGTATGGCAGGACGAGGCAGTTATCCAGGTGATATCACAATATACTGTGCTATTCGTGAGAGTATGTTGGTTATTTATATCGTCATTTTCTCTTTGCTTGGCGTGATAAGCTGTCAACGAGAAAGGGCTGGCTGCCCTCGGGGCATCTCCCCTGTCGGCAGAGATCAGAGAGGCGGAAGGGATGGGATTGGCTGGGCGGCACTCGGCCAGGTATCGCGGCAAACCGTTTTTTCTGGCCCCGCCGATGACGGGTTTCTCCTGCCAGGGGGTTGGCAGACACCTTGAAGCAAAAACCGATCCTGAGGTCAGTTCTTCAAGCTGTACGCTGGGTCGGGATTGACTCGCGTCATCCCTGGCGCTCGCCCCTGGCCGTCCAGTCGGGCTATCCTGCCCGCCTGTCAACAGGGGTCGAACCGAGCCGCCCACCGCCAGATAAAGTAAAAGGCCCCGTCTTGCGACGGGGCCTTTTACTTTATCTGGCGGTGAGGGAGGGATGATTCACCCCTTCGGTGCGACCTGCGGCCGTTCATCGCAGCAAGCTGCTCTGCTCGAACCCGACGAGGCTTCTCACCTTCTCTCCATCGGCATCGGATGTTGCCATGTCACCAGATGCAAAAAACCGACCCTGAGGTCGGTTTTTACAATTTGGCGGTGAGGGAGGGATTCGAACCCTCGATACGTTGCCGTATACACACTTTCCAGGCGTGCTCCTTCAGCCACTCGGACACCTCACCAAATTTTTACTGCTTGAAGTGGCTTTCGGAGCACGCTGCGCGTGCATCTTGCCGACTTCGTCGGTGGGCAGCCTCTCGGATACCTCACCAAATTCTGGTCTGTGATTTAACGTGTTCAGCCAACACGTGCACTCTGCGCCGTTGCGCTGGAACGGAGCGTAATTTAGGGGAAAGGGCTGCCTGGGTCAACCACTTTTCCCCTTATTTTTCATAATCTTTATCGAGTGCCTATCCCTTGAACAGAATGCCGATTTTTTAAGCCCGTTCAAGGCTTGTCGAGAATGATCAGGCTGTCAGGCAACTCGTTCTGATCCCGGGTGGCGGGGAAGGCGTCGGTCAGAATGGCGCTGGTGCGCTCCACGCACTCCAGGAACCCCTGCTCGACCTCCTTGTTGCGTACCCGAACCACGAAGTCGTCGATGATCTGCTGCCACTGGGTGTTGTCGATGTGCTGGGCGATCCCGTCGTCTACCAGGATCTCCACATAGTGCTCCGCTACCGAGACGAAGATGAGCACCCCGAGCCGGTCCCGGGTGCGGTGAAGTCCCTGCTCGACAAACTGCAGGCGGGCCATCAGGGCGGCCCGGTGACGGCGTACCTTGTTGGGAATGAGTCGCATCTTGATGGGCGTCCAGTGGAACAGCAGGCTCAGCAGCAACCAGACCGACCACTGCACCAGCAGGATCTCGTACCAGCCAAGCCAGAAGCCGAGCTGGAAGACCAGCAGGGGGGTGAGCATGGCCAGCAGGGCGGCCCACAGGGTCGGGATATAGCGATAGCCATCGCTGGCCGGGGCCAGCACGGTGACCAGTTCGGCATCCGTGGCCTGCTCGGCCTGTCGAACCCTGGCCTGCAAGGTGTGGAAAAACTGTTTCGAAATCATCTTGTTGTCTCTTTTTCCCTGATTACCAACCGCCAGATGCACCGCCGCCGCCAAAGCTGCCGCCGCCACCACTGAAACCGCCACCACCACCGCCAGTGCGGCCGCCAAAGGAGCCGGCACCGAATCCACCGGCCATGTAGGCGGCCTGGCGACGTCCTCCCGGCCCACCGCCGCCGCCGCGCAGGTTGTGCAGCACGATCATCGCAATCACCACCAGGATGAAGAGCCAGGGACCGCCCTGCTTGTCGGCCTTGCTGGTGTTGTCCACGGGCTGATACTCCCCGGCCAGGGCCTGCATGATGCCCTGGCTGCCGGCGAGGATGCCGGCCACCATGTCACCGCGCTTGAAGGCGGGCAGGATCCGGGTCTGGATGATATTGGCGGCGATGGCGTCGGGCAGGGCACCTTCCAGGCCATAACCCACCTCGATGCGCACCTTGCGCTCGTCCTGGGCGATGATCAGCAGAACGCCGTTGTTCTTGCCTTTTTGGCCGATGCCCCAGTGGCGACCGAGCTGGTAGCCGTACTCTTCGATGGTATCCCCCGCCAGCGTGTCGATGGAGACCACCACCAGCTGGACGCCGCTGCGCTTCTCGAAGACGGCCAGTTGCTGTGCGAGCTGGTGAGCCTGCTTGCGGGACATCAGATTGGCCTCGTCCACCACTCGCCCTGTCAGGGCCGGGAAATCGGGGGCGGCATGCAGCGCCGTGGCACAGAGCAGCAGACAGAGCGCCAGCCAGCGTCTCATCACGTTCATTGGAAGCTGACCTTGGGCGCCTCATCGGCACCGGGTTTGGCGCTGAAGGTGGGTTTGGCTTCCAGATCGGAGTAGAGCAGCTTGGACCAGATGACCCCGGGGAAGGTACGGATCTCGGTATTGAACTGGCGTACTGCTTCGATGTAATCCCGTCTGGCCACCGCGATGCGATTCTCGGTGCCTTCCAGCTGGGCCTGCAGGGTCAGGAACTGCTGATCGGCCTTCAGATCCGGGTAGCGCTCGACTACCACCATCAGCCGGGAGAGGGCGCTGGAGAGCTGCTCCTGCGCCGCCTCGAACGCCTTGAGCTGGGAGGGGTCACTTACCTGCACGCTGCCGACTCGGGCACGGGCATCGGTGACCGCCTTGAGCGTCTCCTGCTCGTGGCTGGCGTACCCCTTGACGGTGGCCACCAGGTTGGGAATGAGATCGGCCCTGCGCTGGTACTGGTTCTCGACCTGTCCCCAGCTCGCCTTGACCTGCTCATCCAGGGTCGGAATGGTGTTCATGCCGCAGCCGGTCAAGCCCAGCAGCAGGGTCAGGGTCAGCAGGGCACGGGTACCACGCTGCCAGAGTGAAGTGGCCATCTTGTTGTTCTCCATTGATATTTCTCTCGGAAATAGGTTCACCATAACAGCTTGTGGTCAGCCCTCACAACGCCTGGGTAACAGGGGGGCGCGGTAGCTCATCGACACCTTGGGCAGCTGGGGTTTGTCCTTGAGCCAGGAGGCCAGCTCCTCCCCACAGCCATTGCCAGGGGGAATGGGAGCCTGGGGCTGGCAGTCCGGACTGTTTGCCGGGCAGCGCAGGCGCACGTGAAAGTGGCTGAAGTGGCCGACCCAGGGGCGCAGCTTGCCGACCCAGGCTTCACCGGGTGCCTGTTTGCACACCTCGGCCTTGATGACGGGGTTGACGAAGATGCGCGCCACCTCGGGGCGATCAGCCGCAAGGCGCAGCAGATTGAGTTGCCTGGGGCCGAATCGGCCGGGCAGTATCCGGTAGCTGGGTTCGTCGATCAGCGCCCACTCCCTGGGGGCATCCTGCTCCCAGCGGCTGATGGGCCTGTCAGCCATCCTGAACCATATGTCGGCATCCAGGCCGGTTTGGTGGCTGCGATGACCTGAGGTAAAGGGTCCCCCGTGCATCATGGCGAGGTCTGCGATATAGAGATCCGGCATGCCGGCCAGTCTGGTCTGGTTGGCCAGATGCTGCAGGTAATGGATGAGGTCGGGGTGACCGTAATAGCGCAGCCGTTTGGTGCGGATCACCTGATAACCAGGACCTTCGAGGGGCAGGGCCACGGCATTTTTCAGGCAGCCGGCGGAGTAGCCGCCGATGGCCTCGGCATAGAGTGTGCTCGCGGACAAGAGCAGGGCGGTGGCGAACATGGGACTCCCGGGATGGCGCCCAGTGCGGGCTCAGACAGCCCCAAGCATACCAAGAGTGGCGGCTGGCCGTCATCCGTGTCGCGGTGGCGGTTGCATCGCGGCGCGTCGCTCGCGCACAATGCGCGGCAACGCAGCGACGGCAAGGCCGTTCGCATCACAGAAGGAGAAGAGAAGATGAGAGTCAGTGAGCTGGCAGCGCAAGAGAACGTGCGCTGGCTGATGCCCCCGGCCCGGCGGTTTTACGGGGTGATGATCTGCCTGTTGCTGGCGAGTCTCGCCACTGTGGTGGCCGCCCTCTGGCTGGGATATCCCGACATGGGCCTGCTGCCCTGGGTCGGGGTGGTCTTTGGCGGTATCGTGCTGGTGATGATGGTGTTGCCGCGCAACTGGCAGCGCTGGCGTCTGGCGGAGCTTGCCTGGGATGAACGCCATCTCTATCTGCTCAATGGTGGCGAAGACCGGGCGTTGGCGCTGCCCAGGGCCGTGCTGGTGGGCATGGAGCGGGATCGCAAGGTGGGACACGATGGCCAGTGGCTCGATTTCAGCCTGGATCTCGGGCTGGATGAGGTGACCCTGGCGACGGCCACCAGCCTGCTCGGGTTGTCCCGGGAAGGGACTCACGAAGTGGCCCCCGGGGTCTATCGATTCGGGTTCAAACGTGCCTGGCATGGGCGTCGTGCCCTCGGCACATTGCTGGCCGAACTGCACCCACTCTGACTATTTTCTCGACAATTCATCCCAATGCTCAGATACTGCCTCTGATTCGATTTGATCTTTCCTGCTCTGATAACCCAAGAGATCAAGGACTTGGGATACGAAGCTGGAAGTGCCATGGCATGATGCCGTGGCTGGTCCGGCAGGGGGGTTGTGCCCTTACTCCCAGGTCGGTGGATGCATAGATAAGGCACCTTGAATCGAGAGTGGATGGCATGAAGATTTACGTAGGTAATCTGTCGTACCGGATGACGGCCGACGAACTGACAACCGTGTTCAGCCAATTTGGGCAGGTAGACAAGGTCGATATCATCATCGACCGCGATACCGGTCAGTCCAAGGGGTTTGGTTTCATTGAAATGCCGGTCAATGGTGAGGCCGAGAAGGCCATCGCCGAGTTGCACGGCACCGAGGTCGGCGGCCGCACCATCACGGTCAATCAGGCCAAACCGAAGACGGATGCACCCCGTGGTCGCCCCCAGCGCCATCGTTGAATCGTCTCGATAACGGAAAACGGCATGGAATCCTCCATGCCGTTTTTGTTTTCAGGGTCTGGTGCAGACTCAGGGAACGTCATAACCCAGAGCGGCCTTGCGGATGCGGAACCACTGCTGGCGAGTGAGCTCAATGGACTCGGCTGCCACGGCGGCGGCGATCCGCTCCCGTTTGCCGGAGCCGATGAGGGGCAGCGGCTGACTCGGCAGCATCATCACCCAGGCGTAGACCACCTGCTCCAGACAGTCGGCGCCCACCTCCTGGCGGATCTGCTCGAGTTCCGCCCGCAGCGGGGCATAGTCGGGGGCATGGAACAGCCGCCCGCCGCCAAGGCAGGACCAGGCCATGGGCTTGATGCGCAGTTGCTGGCATTGATCCAGGGCACCATCCAGCGTCCCCTCCTGATGGAGCGGGGAGATCTCCAGCTGGTTGGTGACCAGGGGGAAGGGCAGGCGGGATTGCAGCAGGGCGAACTGGTGGGGCGTGAAGTTGGAGACCCCGGCGTGCTTTATCTTGCCTGCCTGCTTGAGGGTGATGAAGGCGTCGGCCACCTCGTCGGCGTTCATCAGGGGGTCGGGGCGATGGATCAGCAACAGATCCAGATGATCGGTGCCGAGCTTTTGCAAGGAGGCTTCGGCACTGGCGACGATGTGTCCCTTGCCGGTGTTGTAGTGATTCAGGGCGTGGGCCGGATTGGCGGTGAGGGCGATGCCGCACTTGCTGACGATCTCCATGCGATCGCGCAGGGAGGGCTCCAGGCGCAGGGCATGGCCGAAGGCCTCCTCGCACTGGTAGCCACCGTAGATGTCGGCGTGATCGATGGTGGTGACCCCGAGATCAAGGTGATATTTCATCAGGTCCAGCAGGGCGGCGGGGGAAAGCTGCCACTCCATCAGGCGCCAGTAGCCCATGATGAGGCGGGAGAAGGTGGGGCCTTGCTCATGCAGGGCCAGACGGGATACGGACATGGTGACTCCTCTGGAGATAAAAATGCGAAAAGAAAGGGGCAAAATCATGTGCCAGCATCTTGGTCTCTTCCGGCGGACAAGGCAATAATGCCCCCTTCGCGAATTCGAACTATGGTTCTGACTCCGACGGGTCAAGATCCCGGTGTCAGTGAGAGGAGAAGGGGTGATGGAAGGATTTGCCGCCAGGCTGCAAAGCCTGATCGGGGAGGGGAGCGTGAGCGCTTTTGCCCGCAAGGTGGGGTTGAGTGAAGCCTTGATCCGCAAATATCTGAAAGGGGCCGAGCCCGGCCTTGGCAAGGCGAACCAGATTGCCATGGGGGCCAACTGCTCGCTGGAGTGGCTCGCCACCGGTTGCGGGTATCTCTATCGTCAGGCCGAGGTGGTGGACAGGGACGCGCTGGCGGCGGCGGGGGCGCTGGTGCAGGAGATCCGTCCGGGAAAGCCCATGCCGGACGAGGAGCAACTGGTGACCCTGCTCGCCTATTACCAGTTCCTGCGCAGCCACAAGCAGGCGGACGGTTTTCTGGACCTGGCCCGAGCGCGGGAGTTTGGGCGCCATCTGGCCGAGGCCTGAGCCTGACGGGTGCCCCCGGCAGTCCGCCATTCTTCTGATACCCTCTAAGCAGTGATCAAATCCAAGGACACGCAGATGAGCTATCTGATCCTGGGCAGTGGCGGGTTGGGCAGTGCGCTGGCACGGGAGCTGGCCAGACGGGGCGAAGAGTGGTTGCTGGCGGGCAGGCAACTGCCCAGGGGGCTGGATCCCGCCTGCTACTTTCCGCTGCAGGAGGTGGACTCGCTCTCCTTTGAGGCCCTCTTTACCCTCTATGACAGCACCACCCTACCGACGGTGGTGATCAACACCATAGGCCTGCTCCATGATCTTGCCCACATGCCGGAGCGGCGGGTGGAGGAGGTGACCCCCCAATGGCTCGAAGAGAGTCTGCTGGCCAATGCCTGGCCCCACCTAGCCCTTGGTGCCAACCTCAGCCGGCGCATGATGTCCCAGAGCACGCTCTGGCTCTGCACTCTCTCGGATCGGGCGGGAAGCCTGGAGGAGGGGGGCCAGGAGGCCATGTGCCACTACAGCTACCGCATGAGCAAGGCCGCCCTCAACATGGGATCCCGGATCCTGGCGGGTGAGTGGGCAGGACGTTTTCCCGGCGCCGGTGTCATCACCGTGCATCCCGGCCTCATGAATACCCCCATGCAGCAACCTTTTCTTCAGGAGACGGATCCCGCTTTGCTGCAGGACCCCGCCGAGGTCGCCGTCCGCCTGCTGGATCTGATGGCCACACTGACGCCGGCGCACTCGGGCCGTTTCGTGGATCTGCAGGGTCAGTCGCTGCCCTGGTGAGCCGCCGGGCTCACATTCCCGCTTGCCGTTTCTTGCCAGCCGGGTGTCGGCTGGTTAATGTCATCGTCCTGCATCAGGAGGATGACATGCGCTATATCGATTTACGAAGTGATACCGTGACCCAACCCACGGAAGCCATGCGCCAGAGCATGCTGCATGCCGAGGTGGGAGACGATGTCTATGGGGAAGATCCCAGCATCAATGCGCTGGAGCGCCGCGGCGCCGAACTGCTTGGCAAGGAGGCGGCCCTGTTCGTGCCCTCCGGCACCATGTCCAACCTGCTGGCCATGATGAGTCACTGTCAGCGTGGGGAAGGGGCCGTGCTGGGGGCGGCCTCCCACATCTATCGCTACGAGGCCCAGGGCTCTGCCGTGCTGGGCTCGGTGGCCCTGCAATCCGTCCCCATGCAGGCGGACGGCACCCTGGCCATCGAGGATGTGCGGGGGGCCATCGCTCCCGATGATCCCCATTTCGTCCAGACGCGCCTCGTCTGCCTGGAAAATACCCATAACGGCAAGGTGCTGCCATTGACCTACCTGCGCGCCATGCGCGAATTCGTCGACGAGAAGGGGCTGAAGCTGCACCTGGACGGGGCTCGCCTCTTCAATGCGGTGGTGGCGAGCGGGGAACCGGTGGCCGCCATCGCGGCGCCTTTTGACAGCATCTCCGTCTGCCTCTCCAAGGGACTGGGAGCACCGGTGGGTTCCCTGCTGGTGGGATCGGCTGCGTTCATCGCCCGCGCCAGACGGCTGCGCAAGATGCTGGGGGGCGGCATGCGCCAGGGAGGGATCCTGGCCCAGGCCGCCCTGTTCGCGCTGGATCAGCACGTTGCCCGGCTGGCGGATGATCATCGCCGCGCTAGGCGTCTGGCAGAGGGGCTGGCCGCCTTGCCAGGCATCGCACTCAACTTGGGGGAGGTGCAGACCAACATGGTATTCCTGCGCCTGACCCAGGGAGATCCCGCCACCTTGCTGGGTTTCATGAAGGAGCGCGGTATTCTCTTCTCCGGCTACGGGGAGCTCAGGCTGGTGACCCACCTGCAGATCACCGACGATGACATCGACGAGGTGATCGACGCCTTCACCGAGTACCTGAGTGGCTGACGCCATTCCCCATCGCAACAACAAGGGCGCCATCGGGCGCCCTTGTTGTCATGGCAGGGTCGGTCATCCCTGGCGCTGGCCGGTGATCAGCATGGCCTCGTCGGTGGCGTCATAGATCATGATGGCCAGGTGGGTGACCTCTCCGGCGAAGTCGGCCAGCGGCACCAGGGCCAGGTTCTGGTACATGTAGGGGGCCGATCCCGTGATGGGGCGGTAGTTGGAGAAGCGCAACAGGTAGGGGCGCTGCTCCCAGGTGCTGAAGGCACGGTTGTTGAGCTTGAACACCATGTTGGCCTTGCGCTCGAACCAGGCCTTGTCCACATCGGGGAAGAGCGAGAACAGCCCTTGATCGCGCACCTCGCCTGCCAGCCGGCCGCTGTGACTCTCCATGAAGCCGTTCCACACCTGGATCCGGTACTCCCTGTCGAGCACGACCAGCCCCACGTCCAGATTCTGGACGATGTTCATCAGCCAATGAAATTCCCGAATGTCCATGGTCACTCCTGGTGGTTGCTGCCGCGGTGCGGTCACAGCATGTGCATGATCTTGTTGTTCATGGTGGCGATGGAATCTTCGGTAAACAGCAGCAAGAGATCGCACTGCACCGCATAGCCCTGCACCCGATAGTTGATCTCGATGGCCAGAGTGCGGCGCCAGCGGCTCTGGTTGGTCCGAATGAGATCCTGAATAGGCCTGTGCTGGCCCAGCACCACGGGGTGACCCTGGCTAAAAGGGGTGTCGAGCTGGTTGGCGTAGCCGCGCAGGAAGGCACCGATCAGCACGTTGGCGGTGTCCATCAGCAGTTCCAGCTCGGCGCCGTGATCCAGCTCCCCCTGATGGTTCATCAGGCGGGCCAGGTCCTGGAAGCTGGCATCGTGGAACAGCAGCAGGGCCTCCCCGGCGATCCCGGCCCCGATGAAGCCCTGACAGACCGCGGAGAGAGTCTCCGACTCGGCGGCGGCCGAAAGCGCCATGTGCAGCTCGGAGACCTCCAGCACGTTGACGTTGGGGATGGGGAGCAGCACGAAGGCGCCGAGCAGGCGGGCCAGCAGATCCGCCCCCTGGCCCATGGCGACGTTGGCCAGCTCCTGATAGACATCCCGCAGCTCGGGGGTGAACTGGATGCTGCTCTGGGCAGCCTGGTGGCTGGCGACGGGCTGGGGCTGGATGGCCGTCACCTGGGTGGCCGATTGCCACAGACCGTGGCGCTTGAGCAGGGCAAGGAGGGTGTCCGGGGAGGCCGGTTTCTTGATGAAATCGAGCGCGCCAAGAGCCATGACACGCTCATGGGCTTCCGGCTGGATGTCGCCGGAGACCACGATCACCTTGCTGCGCACCCCCTCTCGCTTGAGGGTCTCGAGCACGCCATAACCGTCCATCTCCGGCATGGTGAGATCGAGAAAGATCAGGTCCCCGTGCCCCATCAGGATCTGCTCGACCCCTTCCAATCCGTCCGCGGCCTGGTGCAAGGTGACACCCCAATCGGCGGGCAGGGCGCGCACCAGCTGTTTGCGCGCGAACCCGGAGTCATCACATATCAATACATTCATAGTGTTAGCCGACCTGTGCAACGAGGATTGCGCTAAGTGTGGGTCATCAGCCGTCAGATGCAACGGGCAGCGGCTGCGCCGGTGAAAATTGATCGTTCTGCTGGCGGGTACGATAGCGCTCGGAGTGCTTCTCGACGAAATCGGCGAACATCTTAACACGCAACGGGGTGAACCGGGGCTGACAATGGAGCATGTAGAAGGGACGTTTTCCCGACTGCCAGTCAGGCAGGACGGGGACGAGCTGACCATCTTGCAGGAAGGGGTGCACATAGTGCTGCGGGGCGTTGACGATGCCGAGGTGGCGCTGGGCTGCTCGTACGGCGGCCTGGGTCTGGTCGATGCAAAGGCGAGGTGTGCGCTTGATGCAGACCGTCTGTTCGTCCCGCCCGTTCAGTTGCCAGTGCTGATGGGGCCAGCAGTAGATGAGATCGTGCTCTTCCAGCTGGGTCGGGTGGGAGGGCACACCCATCTTCTCCAGATAGAGGGGGGAGGCGAACAGACCGTACTGGATGTGACCCAGACAGAGGGCGTTGGGCAGGGTCTGGGGAAGCTCGCCGTTGAAAAAGACCAGGTCCCTGTCCTGATCCGCCTGGAGGGCATGATCGTTGGACTGGCGGATGTCGAACTGTACCCCGGGATAGCGCAGGCCGAAGTCCACCAGCATGTCGACCAGGATGGTGTTGGAGAGGGCGATGGGGGCCGCCAGGCGGATGAGGCCGCTGATGTCCGTCTCCTCACCCCGGATTTCGCCGGTGGCCTGCTCTATTTCCGCAAGGGGGGTACAGAGGCGCTCGTAATAGCGCAGCCCTTCGTCGGTGAGACGCAGCTTGCGGGTGGATCTGTGCAGCAGGCTGCATCCGAGCTGCTCTTCCAGTTGGGAGATACGTCGACTGATGGTGCCTGTCGGCATGCCCAGCACAGCGGCGGCGTGGGAGAAACCGCCCTCTTGCACCACCTTGACGAACAGATAGAACTCTTCGATGTACTTCATAAGCGGTTTTAGGAGGTGTTCTGGCTGTAACAAGCCAGTGACCTTATGAAGAGTCACCGGGCTTGGCAAGCGCAATCCGGCGTTTAATTGATCTGGATTAGATTCGACTCGCGCTGGTATTGCTGGAGCAGATGGACGAAATCTTCCGGGGATCTGTCCAGGCTGTTGTCGGGCACCAGCAGATCGTACCCTAGCAGATCCCGCAGCCGTGCCATGCGGTTGCCGAGCATGGCGATCACCCCCTCATAGCGCTGGCCGGCGGGTGAGCAGAAGCGGCTCTCCTCCAGCAGTCCCTCTCCCAGGAGCCCACTGCCGCACCCTCCGGTCGGGCAGTCGGAGCGCTCGCTTCGCATGGCCTGCATCAGCACGGCGCGCTGCTCGGTGAGCAGACGGACGGCGAGCCGGGGTGTGATCAGCGTCAAAAAAGCGTCGTAATCCTTTATTTTCAAACCGATGTAGGGCAGCTCCACCAGATCCCACCCCAAATGGATACGTGGTTGGTCAATTCGCTGAATATTTCTCCATTTTAGGATCCAGCCGCCGTACTTGTGATGGTATTGCAGGCAGTCCTGACACAAAGAGAGACTAAAATGAGGCTCACCCAGTTTCCAAGCCCCGACAAGAATTGTCATCAGGCCCGCCAGGAGGAGGAAAATGGCGGGGATTAGTAGTTGTTCACGAAGAAAAAAAAGTATAAAAATCATAGCAATGGTTATCACCATGCCCAACAATACCAGTGTGAGTCCATTTCTTCTTACCATGGGGATCACATGTAGCGTTTTCATATGATTTCGGCCTTTTTTCATCCGTTTGTTATCCGATTATGGGCCGGAACGGATTTTGTACCAGCGCGAATGCTCCTGTCAGGGGGCGCAAGCGACTGGTTCGACCATGAGCTTTCAGCATGAATCATCACTCAACATGAATACGCTAGACGAACGCCTGCTCACCGTGATGGATGTCCTCCACACGCCGGTCTGGGTCTATGACATCCAGCGTCATCATATTTACTGGGCCAACGATGCTGCCCTCGGGCTCTGGGAGGCGAGCTCCCTGGCCGAGCTGAAGTCCCGGGATTTCTCCGCCGACATGGCCGCCGCCATCGATCTGCTGCTGCAGCGCTATCTCGGCGATTTCCAGCAGGAGCGCAGTTACAACGAGTGGTGGACCCTCTCACCCAAGGGGGTCAAGAAGCAGGTCTATTTGCGTCTTTCCGGGATCCAGCTTGCCGGACGGCAGATGATGATGGCGGAAGCGGTCATCGATGCCGACACCCTCTATCAGGAGTCCTCCCTCGCCACTGGCGACACCCTGGCCTGTCTCTTTGACAACGAGGGGCGCCTCGAGAGCGGCAACCATCACTTCGACATGTGCTTTGGCACCGGCATTCTGACGCTGCCCCAGATCTTCTCCGGTGCGGACGAGGCCTTCTATCGTCGCCTCTCCCGTCTGGACGAAGTGGTGGCTGAAGGGGAGTGTCGCACCCAGAAGGGGATGCGCTGGTTCCAGTACCAGTTTCGCCATATCCAGCAGGGGGCACGGATCCTGCTGACCATGCGGGACATCACGGATCGCAAGCTCGAAGAGCTGGAGCATCGCCACCTGGCCTGGCACGACTCCCTCACTGGGCTGCTCAACCGCTACGGCCTGATGAAATCCCTGGAAGCCTATTGCGGCCTCGGGGGGCGCTTTGCCCTGGTGTTCATGGATCTGGACAACTTCAAGCTGGTCAATGACAACTACGGCCACAAGGCCGGGGATCGCCTGCTGGAGCGGGTCGCCGGACGGCTCAAGCAGATCTGCCCGCGGGACGTGGAGCTGGCGCGCCTTGGCGGGGATGAGTTCACCGCCCTGGTGCCCCTCAACCAGGCGAGCGATCGGGCCCAGGAGGTGGCGGATCTCATGCTCTCCCAGATGAGCAAGCCACTGCAGCTGAGTGGTGTCCCCGAGGTCACCATCGGCGGCAGCATCGGCATCGCCATCTACCCGGACGACGCGGATGATGGCGACAATCTCATCACCCGTGCCGACATGGCCATGTACCAGGCCAAGCAGATGGGGCGGCTTCGCTGGCAGCGCTTCACCCCCAGCATGCAGCAAAGCCTGCATCGCAAGCTGACCCTCAAGCAGTTTCTGGCCAAGGCCGTCGGTCGGGGGGAGCTCAGCCTGCGCTATCAGCCCCAGGTGGATGTGGCGCAAGGTCGGGTCATCGGTTTCGAGGCCTTGGTACGCTGGTACAATCCCGTGCTTGGCCATGTGTCGCCGGCGGAGTTCATTCCGCTGGCCGAAGAGATGGGGCTCATCCGGGAAATCGGAAGCTGGGTGCTTTCCACCGCATTGGCCCAGATGGGGGAGTGGCAGCGACAGGACGGGGTGAGGGTGCCGGTGTCGGTCAATCTCTCGGGCTTTCAGCTCTCTGCCAGTTTGCCGGAGCTGGTGGCCCAACTGCTCGAGGCATTCTCGGTGGAGGCGGCACTGCTGACCCTGGAGCTGACCGAGACGGTGCTGATGCTGGACATGAAGGGGTGCATCGAGATCCTCGACGCCCTGAGCGAGCAGGGGATCAAGATCGCCATCGACGACTTCGGGACGGGCTACTCCTCCCTGGCCTACCTCAACCGGTTGCCCATCGACACCATCAAGCTGGACCGCTCCTTCGTGGTGGGGCTCAACCTGCCGGTGATCCGGGCGACGGTGGCCATGGCCACCAGTCTGGGGCTCGGGATCCTGGCGGAAGGGGTGGAGGAGGAGCACGAGCTCGCGGCCCTGCAGACCCAGGGTTGCCATGTCTTCCAGGGATTTCTGTTCAGCCGTCCCATGACACCGGAAGAGGTGGCGGCGGCGGGGTTCGCAGTACAGTGCCGGCTGGGCCGCTATCCCCTCGCAAACCATTGAGAAAGTTGTCGATAAATGTGCGGCATCTCCCATTTATGAAGTGCGAGATGCCAAATTAAACATAATTAATCGAATTTTTGTCTCATATCATGGGATCCATTAGACGTTATCGCTAGTATGCGCGCTCATTCCTTGGTAATGGAGTATCACCATAATGAGTCAAGCTGCAGTGAACAAGCGTCCGGCCCCTCCCAACGGCTGGTTGAACCGCTTTCTGAACGGGGTGGAGAAGGCGGGCAACAAGCTGCCGGATCCCGCCATGCTCTTCCTCTATGCCTTGCTGATCGTCTGGGTCGGCTCCTGGATAGGCTCCCAGTTCTCCTTCGATCTGGTCAATCCCCGCACCGGAGAGGCCGTGGTCATCAACAACCTGTTGACCGGGGCAGGGCTGGCGGACTTTCTCGCCAGCATGGTCACCACGTTCACCGGGTTTGCTCCCCTTGGCATCGTGCTGGTGGCCATGCTGGGGGTAGGGGTGGCTGAACAGTCCGGTTTCATCAACACCGGGCTCAAGAAGCTGCTCAAGGTGACGCCGGCGCGCTTTCTGACCCCCATGCTGATCCTGGTGGCCATCGTCAGCCATACCGCCGCCGATGCGGGCTATGTGCTGGTGATCCCCATTGGCGGCATCATCTTCCATGCGGCGGGTCGTCACCCGCTGGCGGGGATTGCCGCGGCCTTTGCCGGGGTTTCCGGCGGGTTTGCCGCCAACTTCCTGCCCTCCGGCGGGGATGCGCTGCTTCAGGGGTTCACCCAGTCTGCAGCCCAGTTATTCGACCCTGACTACATGGTCAACACCCTGTGCAATATCATCTTCACCGGCGCTTCTTCCTTGCTGATCATCTGCGTGGGCTGGTTTGTCACCGAGAAGATTGTCGAGCCGCGCCTCAAGCAAGTGCCCCTCAACGAGGATCTGGAGAGCGCCGACGAGATGGGTCGTTACAGCGCGCAGGAGAGCCGGGCCTTCAACTGGGCCGGGTTCGCCATGCTGGCGGCCGTGGTGCTGCTGGGGCTGGCGCTGGCCCCCGGCGACTCGCCGATGCGGGCACCGGACGGTTCCCTCACCACCTTCGCCGCACCGGTGATGAAGTCCATCGTGCCCCTCATTTTCCTGCTCTTCATCCTGCCCGGGATCGTCTACGGCTTTGTCGCCGGCAGCTTCAAGAGCGGCAAGGATGTGATCGACGCCATGTCGGCCACCATGAACAAGATGGGCTCCTACATGGTGATGGCCTTCTTCTGCGCCCTCTTCATCAAGGCGTTCGGGGATTCCAACCTCGGTACCCTGCTGGCGCTCTCCGGTGCCGAGGTGCTTCACGCCCTGGCGCTGCCGGGAGAGGTGACCATCGTCGGCATCATACTGCTGACGGCCACCGTCAACCTGGTGGTGGGCTCGGCCTCCGCCAAGTGGGCCCTCATCAGCCCCATCCTGGTGCCCATGCTGATGGCGGTGGGCATCTCGCCCGAGCTGACTCAGGCCGCGTATCGGGTGGGGGATTCCGCCTCCAACATCATCACCCCGCTGATGGTCTTCTTCCCCCTGGTGGTGGTCTATTGCCAACAGTATGTGAAGAGCACAGGCATCGGCACCCTGGTCTCCATGATGCTGCCTTACTCCCTGGCCTTCCTGGTGAGCTGGACGGGCTTCCTGCTGCTCTACTGGGCGCTGGGGTTCCCGCTTGGGCTACAGGCCCCCTATGTCTATCCTGCCCCTTGAGGGTGATGGGGGGCCTTGGGCCCCCCGCTTTTTTTGGGTAGAATGTGACCTTCATCCCGGAGGTACCATGAACCCGACCATCGATCTCATTCTTTCCCATCGCTCCATTCGCCAGTTCACCCCAGAGCCCGTCAGCGCAGAGCAGCTGGATCAGATCCTGAGCGCCGCCCAGAGCGCCGCGAGCTCCAGCTTCCTCCAGGCCAACAGCATCATCCGGGTCACCGACAAGGGGCTGCGGGCCACCCTGGCGGAGCTGGCCGGTCATCAGGCCTATGTGGTTGAGGCGGCGGAGTTTCTGGTGTTTTGCGCCGACTACCACCGTCACAGCCAGATAGTGCCGGAGGCCCGCACCGGCTTTGTGGAACAGCTCATGATCGGGGCCATCGACGGCGCCCTGATGGCGCAAAATGCCTTGCTGGCGGCCCAGTCACTTGGGCTGGGCGGGGTCTATATCGGCGGCATTCGCAACAATCCGGCCGAGGTGAGCGAGGTGCTGGGTCTGCCCCATCAGGTGATCCCGCTGTTTGGCCTCTGCCTGGGCCATCCCGCCCAGCGGCCGGAGCAAAAACCGCGGCTGCCCCGGGCGCTGGTGGTGCACGAGAACCGCTATCCTGCCACCCTGGACCGCGCCCTGCTTGCCCGGTACGACGGGCAGATCCACGACTACTACCAGGCCCGCAGCAGCAACAACAAGGATCAGACCTGGAGCGGGCAGATCAGGGGGATCCTGGGCAAGGAGGCGAGGCCCTTCATGCTGGGATTCCTGCAGTCGAAGGGTTTTTGCCTCAAGTAATGGGGGCGGCGGGCGATATGGAGCAAGACGCACCGGATGCGGTCACCGCCTGGGAGCGTTCTTGTGAGGCAATACGGGATCTGGGCGCTACCCTATGAGGCTAAGCTGTTGTAGGATCTCGCAATTGGATTGGGACTGGAGTGTGAACACCCTATGATTTTAACCCTGATATTGCTGTCAATCGGCGCACTCCTGTTTCTGGTCATCGCCTATAACGTGGTGCAGCAATACAAGCAGAAGGCCGAATCGGACAAGCGCCAGGCCATTGCCCGTCACAAGGCGGTGGCAGACGAGACCGAAGAGGTGTTGCTGAACGTCAACCTGGTGCCCTTTTCCAAAAACATGGTGCTGCTGTTGCAACACCGGATCCTGGATGCCTACCGCGCCATCGCGCTGGTGATGCCCAATGCACAGGTCAAGCAGCGCATCGCCGATGTCCAGCTCCAGATCAAGAACGTGCAGGAGAACTACAGCAGCCAGGACGAGGGACATTTCAAGACGCCGGAGTCCGACCGCCAGGCCATCCAGATGCTGCAACTGGCCAAGAAGATGCGGGCCGTGCTGCGGGTCGAGCACAACAAGGGCAAGATAGATCCTCAGGGCTTTGCCCAGGAGGATCGCCGCCTCGAGCTGATGCAGCTCAAGATCAACATCGCCAACCTGCTCAAGCGGGCCATGGATGCTCAGATCCAGGGGCAGTACGGCACCTGCCGCCAGCTCTACACCAAGGGACTGGGGGTGCTGGCCAATGTCACCGACAAGGATCCCTACCTGCTGGCGCGGGAAGAGGACATGCGTCAGGGGATGCGCCAGCTGGAAGAACACCTGCAGCAGCACAGCGAGAAGGAGCTGCAAAACATCAAGGACAAAGAGACGGACGAACTGGACGTCCTGTTCCAACCGAAGAAGAAATGGTGATCATGTCACATCCCCTGGATTCCACACTGGGGCCCATGGCCCCATTTGTTTGCCAACTGCTCACGGAAATGCATGCCGTCATGGGAGTCAATGACTCCCCCGTGGTGGATCACCTCTGCTACCGCGCCGCCACCCTGCCGGAATATCTGGAGTTGAAAGCGGTGCTGGCCGCCCACGGAGTCTTGCTGGTGGAGGGGATGATAGGCGGTCGTCCCATCGCCACCTATCGCTTGCACCAGCCTGTCTGCTGGGAGCAGGTGACCGTCCCCTGCATCGAACTGGCCGCCCCCAAGGCGGGTAGAAGCCATCAGGCCGGGCTCGAACATATCGAGCTGGTGGTGCCCTCGCTCACGGCCTTGGTGGCGACGCATCCCGATGTCCCCTTCAAGAGCGGCAACATCGATGACGGACGCAATCCGGATATAGGATTGATGCTGCCCTCTGGGCAGATCAAGTTTCATCTGCGCCCGCTTGATGAGGTGATCGACGAAGAGCTCTGCACCGGCGCCGTGGTGCCGGTACCGGCGGACTATTATGACGGTCTGTGAGGGGAGGGCCCGTTGACGGGAGCCTGACCCTGTGGCGTCAACGCACAAGCTGGCGCCACACGTCCTTTCAAGTGACCGAGCCAGAGGCTCAACCCCGCGGTGATCATCAACACCAGCTCGATGCCGAGCACCAGACCCCAGAGCCCCCCTTGCTCCCAGAAGGGGTGCAGATAAAGCCCACCCAGACTGGCTCCCAGGTAATACCCCACCAGATAGAGCGATGAGGCGAGCGCCCGGTTGTGCTCCACGTGCTGGCCGACCCAGGCGCTGGCACAGGCGTGGGCGAGGAAGAAGCCAAAGCTCGAGACAAGCAATCCCCCGATGATGGCGACAAGGCTCCCCTGCAACAGGGCCAGGCTGCCGAGTGCCATCAAGGTTATTCCCGCCAGCAGCAGACGATGTGCTCCCCAGCGATGGGCCCCGCGGCCGCTCAGTGAAGAGGCGACGGTGCCGGTGAGGTAGGTCAGAAACAGCATACCGAGCCACTGGGTCGGCAGGGAGAAGGGGGCCTTGGCCAGCAGGAAGGTGAGATAGCTGTACTGGTTCAGGAAGACCATGAAGTTGAGGCCGCCGATGAGATAGGCCCCCACCAGCAAGGGGTTGCCAAGGTGACTCTGGATGGCGTGGTGCAGTTGCCCAGGCGCTGCCTCCACGGCCACGAAGCAGCGCTGGGCGGGCAGCAGCCAGATGACCAGTGGCAGCAGGGCGAGGCTGATGATCCCGATACCGAGGAAGGTGTGCTGCCAGTCACCAAACCAGCCAGCCAGCAGACCGCCGACCACCCGGCCCGCGATGCCCCCCAGGGAGTTGGCGGCGATATAGACGCCGACGGCTACGATGAGGGCACGTTTGCTGAACTCTTCCCCCATGTAGGCAATGGCGGTGGCGGGCAGCCCTGCCAGCAGGACGCCTTGCAGGATGCGCAGGCTCACCAGCACATCAAAGTGGGTGACCCAGGGGATGCACAGGGAGAGCAGGATGGCGGCCGCCAGGGTCCACAGCATGATCCGCCGCCGTCCGAACCGATCAGCCAGACGGGCACAGACGAGCAGGGAGCCCGCAAGCCCTGCGGTGCAGCCTGCCAGCGTCCAGCTGGCGGACAGGGCGCTGACCGAGAAAACCTCTGCCAGGAGCGGCAGCAGGGGATGGGTCTGGTAGAGATTGAGAAATACCAGTAAGGAGCCCAGGCTGAGGGCCAGGGTGGCGTGTATCCATTCGCGACTGCCTACTTCGATCATATGGAGTTGTCCCGACGACTTTTGTGCAGGGTAGTGCGACGAAACGTATAAATATAATATATTTAAGTTATCACCCTGATAAATGAAATTGATATGGATCTGAAACAGCTCGGATACCTGCTGGCGGTGCGCGATGCCGGCTCCTTCACCAGGGCGGCCCAGGGGCTGAACGTGGCCCAGCCTGCCGTCAGCATGGCCATCGCCAAGCTGGAGCAGCAGCTCGATCTGCGGCTGTTCGACCGGCAGGATCGCAGCGTGCGGCTCACGCCGGAGGGGGAGGTGCTCTGCCGCCATGCCGAACGGCTGCTGCGCCAGATGCATCAGGCCGAGGCCGAGATGGCCGAACTCAAGGGGCTGGAGCGGGGGGAGGTGCGCATCGGCATCCCCTACATGATGGGCTCCTATTACTTCCCGCCAATCCTGATGGCGTTCAAGCATCGCTACCCCGGTTTGAAGATCCGGGTGGAGGAGGCGGGCACCCGGGAGCTGTTAAGCCGCATGGTGGATGGCAGTCTGGATCTCGCCATCCTCATTACCAGCGATCTGCCACCGGCCCTCGAGGGGGCGCAACTGCTGCGGGAAGAGATGCTGATGGTGGTGGGGGAGGAGCACCCCCTGCGCGGCGCTGAGTCGGTCTCGCTGCCACAGTTCTTCGGCCAGGAGCTCGCCATGTTCCGGCGAGGCTTCTACCACAGGGAACACATGGAGGTGTTGGCGCAGGGGCTGGGGGTAGAGCCTGACATCGCGTTCGAAAGCAATCTCATCCCGCTACTCAAGGCGGTGGTGCGTCAGGGATTCGCCGTGACCACCTTCCTGCGCATGGCGCTGGAAGAGGAGCCGGCCCTCACCGGCATCCCTTTTTCACCCCCTATCTTCCTGGATCTCTGCGTAGCCTGGCGACGGGGGGATCCGCTCTCCATGGCGAACCGAGCGTTGCGGGATTTTTTGCTGGCGCAAGGGGATGTTTCTCACCATTGCGCTACAGATACTGAATGATTCAGTTGTATCACCAATAAAAACGCCTCCAATCTGGAGGCGTATGCTGACAAGGTGGATGCAACCTTATTTCTTGAACAGGTGATCCAGCTTGTTTGCCTTGGTGGAGAGATAAAACTCGTTGTGGGGATTGCGACCCTCCTGAAGGGGCACGCGCTCCGCCACCGGGATGCCAAAGGATTCCATCGCCTTCAACTTGCGCGGGTTGTTGGTCATCAGGCGCAGGGACCTGACCTCGAGCGCCTTGAGCATGTCGGCGCAGATGGTGTAGTCGCGCATGTCGGCGGCAAAGCCAAGCGCCACGTTGGCCTCCACGGTATCGGCCCCCTGATCCTGCAGATGATAGGCCCGGATCTTGTTGAGCAAGCCGATGCCTCGCCCTTCCTGACGGACATACAGCAGGACGCCGCGGCCCGCCTTGGCGATGTTTTCCAGCGCGGCCTGCAATTGGAAGCCGCAGTCACAACGCAGACTGAACAGGGCATCCCCGGTCAGACACTCGGAATGAATGCGTCCCAGCACGGGTTCGCCGTCTGCGATATCGCCCATCACCAGCGCGGCATGATCCTTGCCCGTGCCGGTTTCCTGAAAACCAACCAGCGTGAAAGTGCCCCAGGGGGTCGGCAACTTGGATTTGGCCACGAGGGTAACGCTGCTCATATGGTTGCTCCTGACTACAGCTGCTTAAAAAAGGGCGGCCAGTTTAGCGCGCATTGTCCGGAACAACCATAAGAACAAAACCTTGCGTGAGAAGTGGGTTAACCCGATTGGTCAGAATAGGTGCAATCACGACGACTTTTGCGCAATTGTGTGCCCTGACAACTGCCAGCGACGGCGCATTCGGGTATAATCGGCGCCCATTAACCCATCCCGACAGGGATGTGTGCAACCAGTCAAGATGCCGAGTGCGCAGGAGAAACGTTATGGCTCAGATGGCCCCCGTGATGACTATTGATGGCCCAAGTGGAGCAGGAAAAGGCACCTTGTGCCAGTTGCTGGCTGAAAAACTGGGCTGGCACCTGCTCGATTCCGGTGCCATCTACCGGGTGCTCTCCCTGGCAGCCCTGCATCACGATGTGGAGCTCGATTCCGAAGCCGCATTGGTTCCCCTGGCCGCCAATCTGGATGTGCAATTCCAGGTAGAAGGGGAGCTGGTCAAGGTGATCCTCGAAGGGGAGGATGTTTCCCGCACCATTCGTACTGAAGAAGTGGGCAACGCGGCCAGCAAAATCGCGGCGTTTCCCCGGGTACGTGAAGCCCTGCTGCGTCGTCAGCGTGCATTTCGCCAAGCCCCCGGTCTCATCGCCGACGGTCGCGACATGGGTACCGTGGTTTTCCCCGAGGCGGATGTGAAGATTTTCCTCGACGCGAGCGCCGAGGAGCGGGCCCAGCGCCGCTATAAGCAGTTGCAAGATAAGGGCTTTGATGTTAACTTTGAGCGTCTTTTAACCGAGATTCGGGAACGTGACGATCGCGACAGAAATCGCGCCGTCGCTCCCCTGAAACCCGCGGAAGATGCTCTTGTTGTAGACTCAACGTCCATGACCATAGATGAAGTGCTGGCAACGGTGCTTGCCTATGCAGAGCAACAACTTGGTGATGTCAGCGCAAACTGATGTCAGTCGTCTGCACCAAGGATGGCGCAGATAATTTAAAACAACCCCGCTTGTGCCGGATTGCAAGTGGATGTTTCATTTGTGACATAAACAATGATCGAATCTTTTGCTCAACTCTTTGAAGAGTCCCTGAACGCCGTTGAAACCCGTCAAGGTTCCATCGTCAAGGGCACTGTCGTTGCTATCGAGAACGGTTTCGTACTGGTTGATGCCGGTCTGAAATCCGAGTCTGCTATCCCGGCTGAAGAATTCAAGAACGCCATGGGCGAGCTGGAAATCAACGTAGGTGACTCCGTTGACGTGGCTCTGGACTCTATCGAAGATGGTTTCGGCGAAACCAAGCTGTCCCGCGAAAAAGCCAAGCGCCACGAAGCCTGGCTGCAGCTTGAAAAAGCTTACGAAGAGCAAGCTACCGTTATCGGTATCATCAACGGCAAGGTCAAGGGTGGTTTCACCGTTGAGCTGAACGGCATCCGTGCCTTCCTGCCGGGTTCTCTGGTTGACGTGCGTCCGATCCGTGACACCGCTCACCTGGAAAACAAAGAACTCGAGTTCAAAGTCATCAAGCTGGACCAGAAGCGCAACAACGTTGTGGTTTCCCGTCGTGCCGTGATCGAGACCGAGAACACCTCCGAGCGTGAAAGCCTGCTGGCCAACCTGCAAGAAGGTCAAGAAGTTAAGGGTATCGTCAAGAACCTGACCGACTACGGTGCATTCGTAGATCTGGGCGGTGTTGACGGCCTGCTGCACATCACCGACATGGCGTGGAAGCGCGTTAAGCATCCTTCCGAAATCGTCAACGTTGGCGACGAGATCGCTGTCAAGGTTCTGAAGTTCGACCGCGAGCGTACCCGTGTATCCCTGGGCCTGAAGCAGCTGGGCGAAGATCCCTGGGTTGCTATCGCCAAGCGTTACCCGGAAACCACCCGTCTGTCTGGCCGCGTGACCAACCTGACCGACTACGGCTGCTTCGTTGAAATCGAAGAAGGCGTGGAAGGCCTGGTACACGTATCCGAGATGGATTGGACCAACAAGAACATCCACCCGTCCAAGGTTGTCAACGTTGGCGACGTGGTTGACGTGATGGTTCTGGACATCGACGAAGAGCGCCGTCGTATCTCCCTGGGTCTGAAGCAGTGCAAATCCAACCCGTGGCAGCTGTTTGCCGAAACTCACGCCAAGGGCGACCGTGTTTCCGGCAAGATCAAGTCCATCACTGACTTCGGTATCTTCATCGGTCTGGATGGCGGCATCGACGGCCTGGTTCACCTGTCTGACATCTCCTGGAACAACCAGGGCGAAGAAGCCGTGCGTGAATTCAAGAAGGGCGACGAAATCGAAGCCGTTGTTCTGCAAGTGGACCCGGAGCGTGAGCGCATCTCCCTGGGCGTCAAGCAGATCGAAGAAGACCCGTTCAATAAGTACCTGTCTGACAACAAGAAAGGTGCTATTGTGAAGGGCAAGGTTACCGAGGTTGATGCCAAGGGTGCCGTGATCGAACTGGCTGACGGCGTAGAAGGCTACCTGCGTGCCTCCGACGCTGCTCGTGACCGCGTAGAAGACGCCACTCTGGTGCTGTCTGTTGGTGACGAAGTTGAAGCCAAATTCATGGGCGTTGATCGCAAGAACCGTACCGTAAGCCTGTCTGTCCGTGCCAAGGACGAGGCTGACGAGCGTGTTGCCATCGACAGCCTGAACCAACAAGAAGAAGTTGTGTTCAGCAATGCCATGATGGAAGCGTTCAAAGCCGCCAAGGGTGAGTAATCCTTGATGCAAGAAAAGGGCGGCATTGCGCCGCCCTTTTTTATCTTGGCAAAATGATTATTGCATGTGATCGGGGAAGGAGATTTAACCTTATGACCAAATCAGATCTCATCGAACAACTGGCAGCCAGCCGCATGCATATGCCGGCCAAGGATGTCGAAGCCGCAATCAAGGAGATCCTTGAGCAGATGGCATCGACCTTGCAAAACGGCGACCGGATTGAAATCCGAGGATTTGGCAGTTTCTCGCTGCACTATCGTGCGCCCCGTGTGGGTCGCAACCCCAAGACCGGGGACAAGGTTGAACTGACCGGGAAATATGTCCCGCACTTCAAACCTGGCAAAGAGTTGCGCGAACGCGTCAACATCATCGAATAATGCAGAAAACGGCATACCTGAGTATGCCTTTTTCATTTTTATGGCCTGGAGTCTGCCCGTTGTCGGGTTTCTCACACTCTTTTCCCATTCGCGCTAGAGTCTGCCTGTGATTTTAAGGATAATCAGCCACTCATTCGCTACAGACAGGGAGCTCCCATGAAGCGTATCTTGGCCCTCATTCCACTGGTGCTGGTGTTTGTCCTGACCCTTGCCATCGGTTCTCAAAATGGTCAGCTGGTGCAGTTCAACTACCTGATTGCCCAGGGGGAGTTCTCGCTCTCCATGTTGCTGGGGTTCTTCTTCGCCGGCGGTTTTCTGCTGGGCTGGCTGGTATTTGGTCTGCTGTTCCTGCGTCTCAAGCTGCAAAATCGCACCCTGAACCGAACCATGCGTCGTCAATCTCGCGAGTTGGAGCTTGCCCGGTCGACAACCAAGGAATAATGTCCCTCGATGCTTGAACTGCTTTTCCTGCTGTTGCCCATCGCCGCCGGTTATGGCTGGTACATGGGCCGCAGGAGTGTTCGCCAGGACACCCAGCAACAGAGTAACCAGTTTTCCCGCCAGTACGTGGCGGGCCTCAACTATTTGCTCTCTGACGAGTCGGACAAGGCGGTGGATCTCTTTATCCAGCTGCTGGAAGTCGACAGCGAAACCATCGAAACCCACCTCTCCCTCGGCAACCTGTTCCGTCAACGGGGCGAGGTCGATCGTGCCATCAAGATCCACCAGAACCTGGTCGCCCGTCAGCTGACCCGTGAGCAGCGTCAGCTTGCCTTGCAGGAGCTGGCCCGTGACTTTCTGGCTGCCGGCTTGCTCGATCGGGCCGAAGCACTCTGGAAAGAGCTGTGTGATGACAGCGATTTCGAAGAGACGGCTCTGGCACAGCTCCTGATCATTCATCAGCAGTTGCGTGACTGGGACAATGCCATCGCCGTGGCGGTGCGTCTGCAGAAATTCCAGGGCAAGAAGCTGGCCGAGCCCATATCCCACTTCTATTGCGAACAGGCGGAGAGTGCCTTGCGCGATGGCGACAAGCCTGCGGGCATCGCCAAGCTCAAGCGTGCGCTCGGTGCGCACCCGGCCTGTGCCCGCGCCAGCTTGCGGCTGGCCGATCTGGCGATGGAGGAGGGCAGGTTCGAGGATGCGGCCAAGGAGCTCCTGCGGGTGTTCGAGCAGGATATCGACTTTGCCTCCGAAGCCATGCCAAAACTGCTCGAATGCTATCGCCAGCTTGGTCGCAGCCAGGAGCTGATCCCGCTGCTTGAAAAAGCGGTAGAGGATCATGCGGGGGTCAGCGTGACCCTGGCCCTGGCCAATCTGGTGGAGGCCCGCGATGGGTTGAGCCAGGCCCGGGCCCTGGTGCTGCGCCAACTGCGTCGCCACCCCTCCATGAAGGGCTTCTATCAGCTGGTCGGTTTCCAGTTGGCCAGTGCCGAGGAGGGGCCTGCCAAGGAGAGCCTGGAGCTGCTGCAACAGCTGGTCGGTGAGCAGATCAAGATCAAGTCGACCCACAAGTGCCGTCAGTGCGGCTTTGCCACCCATTCGCTGTTCTGGCAATGCCCTTCCTGCCGGCAGTGGGGCACCATCAAGCCGATCCGAGGGCTGGATGGGGAGTAAACGCCAGCGAGGCCAACACGCCCGGGCGAGCACGGATACCCAAGAATTTCAGATGCCAGCGTGCAACCGGGCCCCTGCTCTGCTGCGCCTGGCTGTGGCATAACAATCCATAGGAAGTGACATGCAAGACCCCAAAGTACTGGTCGCGCTGGATTATCAGCACGAAGCCGACGCCTTTGCCTTCATTGAGCAGATCTCACCGGCCCAGTGCCGCCTCAAAGTAGGCAAGGAGATGTTTACCCTGTTTGGTCCCCAGTTCGTTCGTCAACTGGTGGCCAAGGGGTTCGACGTCTTCCTGGATCTGAAATTTCACGACATTCCCAACACCGTCGCCAAGGCGGTGGCGGCCAGTGCGGAACTGGGCGTCTGGATGGTGAATGTCCATGCCAGCGGTGGCGAACGCATGATGCGTGCCGCCAGAGAGGCGTTGCTGCCATACGGCGACAAGGCGCCCCTGCTCATCGGGGTAACCGTGCTGACCAGCATGGAGCAGTCCGACATGGCGCCCCTGGGTCTGGATGTGACGCCGGCAGAACAGGTGATCCGCCTGGCCACCCTTGCCAAGACGGCCGGGCTGGATGGTGTGGTCTGCTCCGCGGAAGAGGCGAGTGTGCTGAAGGGGCTGCTGGGAGCCGAATTCAAGCTGGTGACGCCGGGCATTCGTCCGAGCGGATCGGCTGCCGGTGATCAGCGCCGCGTCATGACGCCGCTGGCAGCGGTGGAGGCGGGGGCGGATTATCTGGTGATCGGGCGTCCTATCACCCAGTCCTCGGATCCCGCCGCCGTGCTTGGGGCGATCAATGCCGAGCTTTGCCGGTAACTGCGTAATGGGCGAATGAGCGCAGGCCGGATCCCAGATCCGGCCTGCTGCATTTTGGCCGTGGGCTGGCCTTGCCTATGGGGAGCTCAGGAGTGGACGGTCTGGGCGTCCAGACGAATGGGGAAGAGGCCGAGGAGCAGGCCGGCGAGAGCGCCGATGAAGTGTGACTCGATGTGTACCCTGGCGCCGATGAGGGCGGACACCGGACTCTCTCCCGCACTGTAGAAGTCCACACCGAGCTTGATGGCGACGCCCGCCAGCATCAGCCAGCCGGAGTGACGGCGAAAGCGGATGTCCTGCATGGCACCCCATACGAACAAGCCGTGCAGCAGGCCGGAGAGTCCCATGTACCACTGGGTTTGCGGGCAGCCCCACCAGATGCCGAGTCCGACCGCCGTTCCCAGCAGCAGCAACAGCACGGGCAGGCGCCATCCCGTCAGGTACTCCTGAAACAGGCTGTAGAGCACGGCCAGACCGCTCAGGTTGAGCAGCAGATGCCATCCATTGGTGTGTGCCAGATTGCCTGTTATGATGCGCCACCCTTCGCCCTGGGCGATCAGGTCGCGATCGAAGGCGAGCTGATGATTTGGCACGGTGAAAAAGAGCAAGGCAGTGACGAGCGAAAGCGCGATGACCCAGAGCAGACCCGATTTTCCTGACAACATGAAGCAGCCCAACGACAAAGAGAGCCGATACTGTACACGCTGTACCCGGGCCCTCAAAGCGTGCCTGTGCGATTATATTCAGCGGGTGCCGAACCTGGCTGCGCTCCATATCCTGCAACACCCTGCCGAAGTAGGTCACCCCAAGGGGACGGCGGCGTTGCTGGCGGCGTCCCTGACCGATGTGCGCATCCATGTGGGGGAGGACTTTTCCGACGACGAAGGGCTCAATGCCTTGCTTGCTGACCCCGCTGTGCAGTGCTACGTGCTGTGGCCCGGTGAGGAGGCCCTGACCCTGATAGAGGCAAGGGAGCATCTCCTGAGGCGTGGACGCACCGTGCGAGCCCACTTCATCCTCCTCGATGGCACCTGGCGCAAAGCCTATCGCATGTTGCACAGCTCGCCTGCACTGCTCGGGTTGCCGCGGATCACCCTCGGCGCCATTGCCGGGCAATATTCCATTCGCAAGAAGCCCTTTGAGGAGGCATTGTCCACCCTGGAGGCGGGCTACCATCTGTTGTCCCGGTGGGAAGGAGAGCCTGAGCGCTTCGCCCCGCTGATGACCCTGTTTACCCATTTGAACCGGCAGTGGCATGACTTTGCACAAGGCCGCCGCCGTTGAGTTGCCCAGAGGAGTGAAAAAGATGAAAAAAGCCGTCGTGGTCTTCAGTGGCGGGCAGGACAGCACCACCTGTCTGGTGCAGGCACAGGCCCGCTATGACGAAGTGCATGCCATCACCTTCGATTACGGCCAGCGCCACCGGGCGGAGATTGACACCGCCCGCCATCTGGCGACGGCGCTCGGGATTGCCGCCCACAAGGTAATGGATGTGACCATGCTCGGAGAGCTGGCCATCTCTGCGCTGACCCGGGACGACATACCGGTGAGCTTCGAGCTTCAGGAGAACGGCCTGCCCAACACCTTCGTACCGGGACGCAACATCCTGTTCCTGACCCTGGCGGCCATCTATGCCTATCAGGTGGGCGCCGAAGCGGTGATCACCGGGGTGTGCGAGACCGACTTTTCCGGTTATCCCGATTGCCGCGACGACTTCGTCAAGGCGCTCAATCAGGCGGTCTCCCTGGGGCTGGATCGCCCCATCCGCTTCGAAACCCCCCTGATGTGGCTCGACAAGGCCGAAACCTGGGCGCTGGCGGATCATTACGGTCACCTCGATACCGTGCGTCACCAGACGCTCACCTGCTACAACGGTGTCCAGGGAGATGGTTGCGGGGCCTGTCCGGCCTGCGAGCTGCGTCGCCGTGGCCTGGATCACTATCTGGCTGACAAGAGCGGCATCCGTGCCAGACTGTACGAGAAGAGCGGACTGGGCGAGAAAAGCGGATCCTGAGCCTGTGCCTAGCCCGGGTTTTGGGTATAATCCGCCCCTTTTGCAGCCAGTCGTGACCAAGATGCACTACCCAATCAACGAGATCTTCCAGACCATCCAGGGGGAGGGGGTATTTACCGGCCTGCCCGCCATCTTCGTTCGCCTGCAAGGCTGCCCGGTGGGCTGCCCCTGGTGCGATACCCGCCACACCTGGGTGGTGGACCCCGAGCGTGAGGTGGCCCCTGGCGAGGTACTCGATCGTTCCAATGAGTCCGACGGCTGGAGCAAGATGAGCACGGAAGATATCCTGGCCAGCTTTACCCGGCTCGGTTACCGGGCCCGTCACGTGGTGTTGACCGGTGGTGAGCCCTGCCTCTACGACTTGCGCGAGCTCTCTTCGGCCCTGGTGGCATCGGGTTATCAGGTGCAGATCGAAACCAGCGGGACCAGCGAGGTGCTGACCCATGAGCAGACCTGGGTGACTGTTTCCCCCAAGATCGGCATGAAGGGTGGGTTGCCGGTGCTGGTCTCTGCCCTCGAGCGGGCCAACGAGATCAAGCACCCGGTGGCCACCGAGCACCATATCGAGGAGCTGGATGCCCTGCTGGCCACCGCCCGGCTGCGCCCCGATGTGATGATTGCGCTGCAACCCATCAGCCAGAAAGCCAGGGCCACGGAGCTGGCCATGGCGACCTGCATCGCCCGTAACTGGCGACTCTCCATCCAGACCCATAAATACCTGAATATCGATTGATATGGATGGACTCAGCGATGAGCGCATCTTGCTGACGCTGGCCAGCAAGATGCCTTACGGGAAATACAAGGGGCGGCGCATCATCGATATTCCCGAGCCCTATCTGGTATGGATGGCGCGAAGCGGTTTTCCGGCCGGTACCCTGGGCCAATCTCTGGCACTGGCCTACGAGATAAAGCTCAATGGACTCGAGTCCATGATTATTCCCATTATTAACAGGATGTCGGAATGAGAATATATACAAGGCAAGGGGACAAGGGGCTCACGCGACTGGCCGATGGCACTTCCCTGGCCAAAGACGATAAACGTGTCGAGACCTATGGCGCCATCGACGAGCTGAATTCCCAAATAGGCTTGTTGATGGCTGAAATACCCGCCGGGGAGACGACTCTCCTGGCCGATCTCATATTGTTGCAGCAGGAGCTGTTTGATCTGGGCGGGGAGCTGGCATTTTCCAGTGAATCACAAACGGATACGCTGTGGCAGGTGAACGAGGCTTGGACAAACAGGCTCGAGCAACAGATCGATGCCTACAGTGCCGGGTTGCCGGTGCTTCGCAATTTTATTTTGCCGAGCGGTTCGCGGGCGGCGGCCCAGGCACATGTGGTGCGTACCCTGACCCGTCGCTGCGAGCGCCTGCTGCTTGGGTTGAGCCGCGTAGAGCGGGTGAATCCGGCCGTTTTGCCCTACCTCAACCGGCTGAGCGACTGGTTTTTCACCATCGCCCGATACCTGCTGGTATCGTCGGGTACCCCGGAGATCCTCTGGGTCAAGGCGGCTGACAGAGGTTGACCAACGCTCGAAGCGGCAATAAAAAACCTCGCCTTGCGAGGTTTTTTATTGCTGTGGAAAGGGGCCTGATATTGCTGTCAGATGGCAAAGGCTTCCACGGATTTGCCTTCAGCAACGGCCTTGGCAATGACCGAGGGCATGCGGCCCTGACCGGTCCATGTTTTTTCCACGCCATTGTCCAGATAACGATATTTGGCGGGGCGGGGCGCACGTTTGCTGACCTTGGTATTCTCGGGCACCACGGTGTTGACCAATTCGGCGGGATCGATCCCTGCGGCCTTCAGCATTTCGGCATATTCGGCAATTTTCTTTTGATGCTCTTCACGGGCCTGGCGTTCGGCGGATTCATCTTGCCGACGTTCATCGACGATGGCGGAGAGCTTTTCCAAGCCTTCTTCCAGTTGTTCCAGCGTCAAATCGCGGCAAGCTGCACGCAGGCTACGGATATTCAACAGCACTTTCAGAAATTCGTTCATATTGGCTACCACGCGAGCAAAATATTACCTGATTACCCATGATTAGCAGTCAGTCATGTACAGGACCTTAAGAAAACACTTCATTTGAAATTCCTTCTAAGGTCCTGTTCTGTATCGATTTTCGCTGCTTGGTTCGACGGGCATTTTTCGCCAAGTAAACGGCAGCCCATTCCAGACGCTCTCTTATTTCCTCCAACGCC